>JAFQGN010000174.1 GCA_017398245.1 Clostridia bacterium
ACGCCCACGAACATTTCCACAAAATCGGAACCGGAAATGGTGAAGAAGGGAACCTTCGCTTCGCCGGAAACGGCGCGGGCCAGCAGCGTTTTACCGTTGCCGGGCGGGCCTACGAGCAGCACGCCCTTGGGGATGCGCGCGCCCACTTCCGTAAAGCGCTTGGGATCGCGCAGGAATTCGACCACCTCGGCCAGTTCCTGCTTTTCTTCATCGAGACCGGCGACGTCGCCGAAGGTGACCTTGTTCTTTTCCGGATCGGACATGCGGGCGCGGGATTTGCCAAACTGCATAACGCCCTTGTTGCCGCCGGTCTGGCTGCGGAACATGAAGAACCACAAAAAGCCAAAGAGCACGGTCATCACCAGCAGCGGCAGCCATTCCACCCACCACGGGGTACCCTGCGGCACGACCACGCCATAGGTGAAATCGTATTCCGTCACGCTGATGGCCGAGGCGTCCTGCCCGGTCTTTTTCGCGTAGATGGCGTTCACATCGGAAATGAACTGTTCCACAGAGGCGGTAACGGTATAATAATCGTAAGACGAGGCGGCCTTGAACGCCGTATCGCTCACGATAGAGCCCGCCTTGCGGGCGATGACCATATCGCCGGTGGTAATGACATCGGTAAGGATATCGTGGCTGTCGGTCATGCCGACGTCCTTTTCGATCATGCTCAGAAGCTCGGTATAGCTCAGCTCCTCGGGCACGACCTGCTCGCGCGCGCCCATGAACTGTACGACCGCGAACACGACCAGCAAAAGCAGCGCGTACGTCAGCGGAGTGAGCATGCGCATCCATTTTTTACGATCCAAAGTTTGTACCTCACTTTCCGCGCGCCCCGGCGCGGGTTCTTTCTATACGGGAGGGCATACGCCCCCGCTATGCATTCCGGCTGCTATTATAGCGCCGGGATTTCACAGAATTACAGCGGCCGTCAGTCTTTTTCGTAAACTTCGGGCTTGAGAACGCCGATATAGGGCAGGTTACGGTATTTTTCGTCATAATCCAGACCGTAGCCGACGACGAACTCATTAGGCACTTCAAAGCCGATATACTTCACTTCCAGGTCCTTCGCCTCGCGCCTTTCGGGCTTGTTGAGCAAAGTGCAAATGGAAATATCGGCCGCGCCGCGGCTTGCGCGCAGATACTGGCTGAGATAGGAAAGCGTATTGCCGGTATCGACGATATCCTCGACGATCAGCACGTGCTTTCCGGTGATATCCTTGTCCAGATCCTTGAGGATGCGCACGACGCCCGCGCTGGTAGTGCCGCTGCCATAGCTGGAGGCGGCCATGAATTCCATGGAAAGGGGCAGGTTGACCTCGCGGATGAGGTCGGTCATGAACATGACGCCGCCCTTGAGGATGCACACGCAGACAAGATCCTTGCCCGCATAGTCCTTCTCGATCTGCCTTGCCAGCCTCTTGCAGCATTCCTTGAGCTGTTGCTCGGAATAGAGCACGTACGCGATATCATTGTGCATTGCTTTTTCCTCCGTCGTCTGAAGTATTTTTCCATGGCGTTTCCCGCGCCGGAATCCATTCCAGCCGGACAGCCATGCTGTTTTCCGTTAGTTTTGCCGTTTCCGATATGCAGGCCCCGACGGCCCACAATATTTCTCCGTCCTTTTCCAGAACGGGCAGAAATCGTCTTTTCTGCGGCGGTATGCCCTTGCCGGCATACACATCTGAAAGCAGGCGGCTTTTTCCGCCCATGCCCAGCGGCCGGATGCGGTCGCCCTCTTTCCACAGGCGTATATACGCGCCCTGCAGCGCCTGTGCGTCCAGTTCCTGTCGGAAAGGGTCGTTTCGCACGATGCGACCCGTGCCCGGCCCTGTGCGCAGTGTTCCCCATTGCGCCAGTTTCGTTTCGCCCTGCGAGCTGATTGGCAATTTTTGATCCGGAATTTCGGCGCGAAGGAACCAGATCTCGCCCGCGGCGGCCTCGGCCTGCGCGTATTTTCCGCGCAAGGGCAGCTTTCCGCCGCCTTTTTCGCAAAGGAGGCAAAGGCGCTCCACATCGGTATGCACGGCATCGTCTCCGGCAAGGATTTTCATCGCCCGGGCAAGCAGCGCCCGGTCCGGAAGGCTTTTCAGCGAAACTTTCGCGCCGTACGGCCCAATCTGCGCGTTTTCCGAAAGCCATTTTCGGGCCAGACGGTCCAAAAAGGCGTCTTCCTGCCGTTCAATGGCGGCAAAGCGACCGATGGCCTGCACTGCGCCGGGAAAGATCGCCTCGATTTCCGGCATGACGCGCAGCCGGATGCTGTTGCGCGCGGTGATCTCCTCGGCGTTGGTCGCGTCCTCGCGCCAGGGGCAGCCCTGCTGCGCAAGATAGTCTATGAGTTCGGCCTTCCGGCAATGCAGAAGCGGCCTGAGCCACACGCCGTCCCGCTCGCGCATGCCGCCCGCTCCTCTCGCGCCGCTGCCGCGCAGAAGGTGCATCAGCACGGTTTCGGCCTGGTCGTCGGCATGGTGCGCAAGGGCAATGACATCGGCCCCGATCTGCGCCATCGTATTTTGCAAAAAGGCGCGGCGCAGGTCTCTCGCAGTTTCTTCAAGCCCTTTACGGAGACGCACGGATTCGGCGGGCACATCGGCCCTGCCGATATACAGCGGCACGTTCCAACGCGCGCACAGATCCTGCACAAAGCGCTGATCGGCAAGGGATTCTTCCCCGCGGATGCCGTGCTCAAAATGCGCGGCGCTCAGGCGGATCGTTCCCCTATCACGCAGCAGACACAAAAGGCGCAGCAGCGCGATGGAATCGGCCCCGCCGGACACGGCCGCGAGGATATGTTCCCCCGGGCGCGCCGCCGCTGCCGCGATACCGGCCAGAGTGTTTTCCAGCTTATCCGCCATCGGCCTTCTTCCGCCTTTTTCACCGTTAGTATCCTTAATTATACCACATTTTCCTCTTTGCAAAACTATGCCCGTGTTAACTTGAGCCGAGTGCTGTTGCCGGGGGAACCTTTTCTTTAAGAAAAAGAAAAGGGTTCCCCCGGACCCCCTCCGAAAAGAAACCTGTATTGGGGTATTCTGTTCCGGCGAAAGGATCGGCGAAAAAATCAAAAAGGAAAACAAATTCCTCATACCATTATTGGATCACGGTTCGGTCGTCTATCCACGTTGCCACCCTTTCGTTGCCCGGCCCAAGGCGGCGTTAGCCTTTGCCGGGCATACTCTTGCAAC
>JAFQGN010000175.1 GCA_017398245.1 Clostridia bacterium
AGAATCGCCTGCGTGTGGCGGTCGCGGCCCTGCTTGGCGCTGCCGCCGGCGCTGTCGCCCTCCACGATGAACAGCTCGTTGTCCGCCGCGCGCCTGCCCGTGCAGGAGGAGAGCTTGCCCACCAGCGGAGCGGCCTCCAGCTGGTTCTTCTGCCTTGCGACGTCGCGCGCCTTTCGCGCTGCCTCGCGCACCTGCGCGGCCTTCACGGCCTTCTGCACGATGCTCTCGGCCAGCTCCTGGTTTTTCAGATCGTCCAGATACAGCGAAAGCTGCTCCAGCGCAATGTTTTCCACGATCGGCCGCACTTCCGTATTTCCCAGCCGGCCCTTTGTCTGCCCCTCAAACTGCGGCTTTTTGACCGACGCGGCGATGACCGCCGTCATCCCCTCGCGGAAATCCTCGCCGGAAAGGTTGTTGTCCTTCTCCTTGAGTGCGCCGATCTTTCGGGCATAATCGTTGAACGCCTTCGTCAGGGCCGATTTAAAGCCCTGCTCGTGCGTGCCGCCCTCGGCCGTAGGAACGTTATTGACAAACGAGAACGTGTTTTCCGTATACGCATCCGTATACTGGATCGCCGCGCGCAGAATGAGCCCGTCCTTGCGCCCCTCAAAGGCGATCACCTCGCCAATGGGGTTCTTGTCCGCGTTCAGATAGCGCACAAAATCGGAAAGGCCGCCCTCAAACAGGAACTCTTCCTTTTCCTTGGTGCGCTCGTCGGTGAACACGAACTTGATGCCGCCGTTGAGATAGGCCAGCTCGCGCACGCGCCTGCGCACGATGTCCGTCTGGAATTCCACCGTCTCGAACACGAGCGGGTCGGGCTTGAAGTTGACGACCGTGCCCCTCTTGCGCGTATTGCCGATCTTCTCCAGCGGCGCGACAGGCTTGCCGGGTTCCACCTTGCCCGTCTTGGGGTCGGGCTTGGATTCAAACCTCTGCTGCCAGTGGCAGAAATCCTGATACACGTCCACCTGCACCCAGCTCGAAAGCGCGTTCACCACGCTCGCGCCCACGCCGTGCAGACCGCCGGAATACGCATAGTTCTTGTCGTCGAATTTGCCGCCCGCGTGCAGCTGCGTATACACAACTTCCACCGCCGAAATCTTCAGCTCCGGGTGGATATCCACCGGAATTCCGCGGCCGTTGTCGCTCACTTCGCAGCTGCCGTCCTTCTTCAGCGTCACGCCGATCTCGTCGGCAAATCCGTTCGCGGCCTCGTCGATCGCGTTGTCCACGATCTCCCAGATCAGATGGTGCAGACCGCGCGAGCCGGTCGAGCCGATATACATGCCGGGGCGCATGCGGACCGCTTCCAGCCCTTTGAGCACCTTGATATCGCCGGCCTGATAGGTAGTTTTAGCCATTTTTCCTCCAATTGTCATCCCAACATGCCGCTTTGCGCGGCACGAGCCCTTGCGCGCACCGCGCGCAGCATTATACACAGCGGTATATCAGCCCTCTGGCCTTTCGCTGTATTCCGGCCCAACAAAGCGCGGACGCTGTATCGCAAGCGCCCGCGCTGTCGGTCACCGGTACAGTACTAACTCAATACCCCAGCTTCGCGCCCTCGTCAAACACGCCCTTGAGCGCGCCGTACAGGCGGCTGTACAGGCCGAACGCGTCGGCATACGCCTGCTTATTCGCCGCAACGGGCAGCGTCTCGCTCTCGCGGTGCAGAATAGAGGAAGCCTCCTCCAGATTTTTCCACACGCCGCAGCCCACGCCGGCCGCCATGACCGCGCCGTACGCGCCGCCCACGTCCGCAGCCGACATCGTGTACACCGGCAGCTGGAAGCTATCG
Organism: Clostridia bacterium; assembly: GCA_017398245.1. Next base: position 1,802 of record JAFQGN010000175.1, read on the forward strand.
GCCATCATCTGCAGCCAGAGCGGGCTCTGCGCGCCGCCGCCGGAAGCATACACGCATTCACACTTCGTGAACGCGGCCATCAGGTCGACCACCTGCTTGAGCGAATAGGTCACTCCCTCCATCACCGCGCGGGTGATATCGGCGCGGGTAGAGTTCAGGCTCAGCCCGTAGAACACGCCGCGCGCGTTCGCATCCGGATACGGGCAGCGCTCGCCGGTCAGATACGGCGCAAAGATCACGCCGTTCGCGCCGGGCTTGGAAGCGGCCGCCTGCGCGTTCATGATCTCGTACACGCTCTTTCCGCTCTCCTGCGCTTCCTTCAGCGCGATCTCGTCCAGCGCATCGCGGTACCAGCGGTACGCGCCGCCGGCCGTCAGCGTGCAGCCGAACGCATGCCACAGGCCCGGCTCGTTGTTGCAGAACATCTGCAGCTTTCCGCCGGGGTTGTCATAATATTTGTCCAATCCCATCGAGACGTTGCCCGCCGTGCCGATGACCACGCCCAGAATGCCGGGCTTGATCAGGCCCGCGCCCGTGGTCTGAATCACGGCGTCGCCGCCGCCGTAATAGACCTTCGCGCCTTCGGGAAGTCCCGTCTCCTTCGCCGCCTGCGCAGTTACATAGCCCGCCAGCGCGGTGGATTCCTGCGTCTCCGGGAAAATATCCATCGAAAGGCCCGCCAGTTCGATCAGGCTCTTGCTCCAGATGCGGTTTTTCGTATCAAAGAATCCGGTTCCGGAGGCCTCGGAAACGTCCATTCCCCTCTCGCCGGTGATCAGCAGGCGGATATAATCCTTCGGGCAGACAAAAATATCCATCTTGCCGAAGCTCTCCGGCTCCTCATCGCGCAGCCACAGGATCTTTCCGCCGGTATAGCCGGTCAGCATGGTGTTGTTGGTATAGGAAACCAGCCCCTCCACGCCGCCGCACTTTTCGATCAGCCAGTCGCACTGCTTCTGCGTGCGCTGGTCGCACCACAGGATCGCCGGGCGGATCACGTTATTTGCGCTGTCCAGCGCGACAAGGCCGTGCATCTGGCCGGAAAAACTCACGCCCAGGATCTCGCTGCCTTCCACCTTTTCCATCACAGCCTTGCAGCCTTCGCACACCGCCTGCCACCAGTCGGCCGGGTTCTGCTCGGCCCAGCCTGCGCGGGGCGTGTACAGCGGGTATTCCACCGTTTTGGAAGCGGCGACGAAGCCCTTGTCGTCCGCCGCAATGATCTTCGCGCCGGAAGTGCCGATATCGATACCGATCAGATATGCCTTTGTCATGCGTTCTTACCGTCCTTCCTCAGCTTGCTGATCTTCTTGAAATCCAGCTTGTTTTCCTTGCCCTGCATCAGGCGGCCGATATTGGCCCTGTGGCAGAACACCAGCATGCAGGAGAGCAGAACCGAGCACACAAAGCACACCGGCTCCGCGCGCAGCAAAAAGCAGGCCATCACCGCATTGACCACGCCCGCGCCGATAGAGGCGATCGAAACCGTCTTCGTCAGCGCCACGATGACCACCCAGAACACCAGCACGGCCAGCGCCGTGATCGGGCTGGTCATGATCAGCACGCCAAAGGATGAGGCCACGCCCTTTCCGCCCTTGAAGCCGTAAAACACGGGCCAGTTATGCCCGGTGACGCAGGCCACGCCGGCCAGATACGTGCCCGTTCTGCCCAGCAGCAGCGAGCCGATCCAGCAGGCGACCAGCGCCTTTGCCACGTCGCCCGCCACGGTCACAAGGCCGGGCACCCAGCCCAGCGTGCGCAGCATGTTAGTCGCGCCCGCGTTTCCGCTGCCCTTCGTGCGGATATCCAGCTTGGCAAACGCCTTGCCCGCGATCAGGCCCGTGGAAATGCACCCCAGCAGATATCCGGCAACGATCAGGATCACTCCGGCAACGATATTGTTCATACGCAAAATCCTCCTGCGTCAGTTGTTTTCCTCTCGGTTCTTCTCGCGCAGTTCAAAGCGGATCGGCGTGCCCTCGAAACCGAAGGCCTTGCGCATCTGATTTTCCAGATAGCGCTCGTAGGAATAATGCATCAGCTCTTCATCGTTGATAAAGAACGCAAACGTGGGTGGCTTGGTTCCGCACTGGGTAGCGTAATAAATGCGCAGCCTGCGGCCCGACATGGCCGGCGGCTGGAACGCGGCCTGCGCGTCGGTCAGCACGTCGTTGAGCAGGCCTGTGGTGATCCTGCGGGTCGACTGCGCGTACGCCTCTCGCACGGCCTCCAGCACCCTGTTCACCCTCTGGCCCGTCAGCGCGGAAATGAACAAAATCGGCGCATATTCCATGAATTTCAGGCCTTCGCGCACGGTCTTGATGTACTTCTCCATCGTGCCGGTCTCTTTTTCCATCGCGTCCCATTTGTTCACGATGATGACCGCGGCCTTGCCCTGCTCGTCGATGTATCCGGCGATCTTCGCGTCCTGCTCGGTCACGCCCTGCGTCGCGTCCAGCAGCAGCACCGCCACGTCGCAGCGGTCGATCGCCGCCAGCGAACGCACCACAGAAAAACGCTCCAGCGACTGATATTCGATCGCCCTCTTGCGGCGGATACCGGCGGTATCGATGATCACGAACTCGTCGTCGCCGTCCTTGAAGCGGGTGTCGATCGCATCGCGCGTGGTGCCCGCAATGTCGGAAACCATCACGCGGTCTTCGCCCAGAATGCGGTTCACCATAGAGCTCTTGCCCACGTTCGGCTTGCCCACCACGGCGATCTCCACCGGCTTCACGCCGTCCTCTTCCTCTTCCCTGTTCGGGAACCGGGTCACGATCTCCTCCAGCAAATCGCCAAAATTGAGCATATTCACGCTGGAAATGCCGATCGGATCGCCGATGCCCAGAGAATAGAAATCGTAAATGTCGTTCATCATGCCCGGATGGTCCACCTTATTGACCACCAGCAGCACGGGCTTGCCGCTGCGGCGCAGCATATCCGCCACCGTCTCGTCGTCCGCCGTCACGCCCTGACGCGCATCCGTGAAAAACAGGATGACGTCGCACGTCTCGATGGCGATCTCCGCCTGATAGCGCATCTGCTTGAGCAGCGGATCGGCGCTGGTCGGGTCGATACCGCCGGTATCGATCATCGTAAAGGTGTGGTTCTGCCATTCGCAGTCGGCGTACACGCGGTCGCGCGTCACGCCCGGAGTGTCCTCCACGATCGCGATGCGCCTGCCCGCAATCTTATTAAAAAACGTGCTCTTGCCAACGTTCGGCCTGCCGACGATGGCCACAAGGGGCTTTGCCATAATTCATAAACTCCTTCGAGATATAGTTCGTCTTTCTTCGCAGCAAACGATCCCGCGCCCGGCGGCATCGTCCTCCCGCATATCTTCCATGTCAATATCTATCCGCGCATATTCCCGCGCGCGATCCACCACCGCCGCAGCGTTCTTCCTGCCGTAAAACCGTTCCGGCTCGGCTCCGGCGCACCGGTGATATCCAACTTCCGCGTTCATCCTTCGGGGGACGGCCCCAGATCCAAGGCTGACCCGTGCCGCGTTTATTCCCCGCGCGAGATCTCGCACAGCGCGTCGAACAGATTTTCTCCCCCGCGCCTTACGATCCGCACGCTCTTCCCGAGCCTGTTTCGCAGCTCGTCCAGCGTCATGTCGTCCAGAAAGATCTCCTCACCCTCGCGCAGCATGCACTCGGTGATCAAGATCTCCCTCTCCGGCGCGTTCCGGATGCCGGTCTCTTCGTCCAGCAAGTCTCGCCCGGTCAAAAGACCTGCCACATTCACCGTGTGCCCGAAAAAACGGTTCGGCACCGCCTGCACGCGCGCCTGCACACCGGGCACCGGGCGTTTTTCCAGCATTTCCCGCATAAAATCTGCGGCAGCCTCGCCCGTCGCAATACAGACTTCCGTCGGTTCTTCTTTACCCGCGGGCAGCTCGTCGTATTCCTTCGCATCGTCATACGCCGCGGCGTATTCCGTCTCCAACAATCTCAGCATGCCCACGCCGTTTTCGATCTGCTCATACCCTTCGTATTCCTCGTCGGCAGGCAGCTCCTCCCCGGCGATCAGATACAGCTCGTCCGCCGGGTGCACAAACGGCGTTCCCAGATGCTGCCTGCAGATCACCCTCCAGCGCTTGCAGATCGCCAGCGTCTCCCGCGCCTCTTCTTTCGTGAACAGGCGCAGCGGATACAGCCCTTCTCTGTGGCAGGTGATGCCGACCGGCACCACCGCCAGCGAAAGCGCCGCCGGAGCGAGCGCAGCCAAATCGTGTATCGTCTTTTCCAGCTGCTCCCCGTCATTGATCCCCGGGCAGACGACCGCCTGCGTATGGAAACGGATCCCGCCCTCCGCCAGCGTTTTCAGCTGCTTCAGGATTTTTCCGGCCTTCGCATTGCGCAAAAGCGTCTGCCGCAGCTCCGCATCGGTCGCATGCACAGAAATGTACAGCGGCGAAGCATGCCTGTCGATAATGCGCTGCAGCTCTCTGTCCGGCACGTTCGTCAGTGTCACAAAGCTGCCTGTCATCAGCGAAAGCCGCCAGTCGTCGTCGCGGCTGGAAAGCGTGGGCCGCACGCCCTTCGGGTTCTGGTCCTCAAAGCAGAACACGCATCTGTTCGCGCAGCAGCGCACGCCGCTCATCAGGTTTTCGGCAAAATTCAGGCCCAGCGGCTCGTATTCATCCTTTTCAAACGCAAATTCGATCGTCTCGCCCTCGCGTTCGATCGTCATCTGCATTCTGCTCTGCGCGCTCAGCGCCTGATAGTCGATCAGATCGCGGACGACTTCGCCGCCGATGGACGTGAGCAGATCGCCCTCGCTGATCCCAAGCTCCTGCGCGATAGAACCCGGGTCGACCTGTGTGATCCTGTGCTTCATTCGTCCGCCTCCCGAAAACCAGCTTCTGCTGCACGACACAGCATACCAAGATAATTATGCCCTGTATTTCCGTTTTCGTCAACCTCTGCTGTGTTACGCCGCCGTCACTCTTTTCCGCAAATCTCCGCCGCACACGTCCACTTCCATATACCGGCCCCCGGAAAATCATCTTCGCCGGACAGCCTGTCCATCCTTACACAAAAAACAGCCCGCCGGATGCACGATCCGGCGGGCTGCCTGTTCAAACCTTAGGCTCTTCTGTTGTCAACACCTCGGTCGCTTCCGTATCCGCATCTTCGGGAACGAACCACGTCTTCTGCTGCAGAGGCGAAAGGTGCACTTTCATCTCGCGCCCAATCATCGGCATGCGCACCGTCGTTTCCGTCTCCTTCGCGTTGCATTCGCGCAGCCGCAGGATATACCCCTCTCCGCTCTCCGCCATCTTCAGGCATTCCAGCGAAACGTTTTCAGCCTCGATGGACAGCCCCTCGTATTCCGGCGCAAGCGGCCCCTCGTGGTACGTCTCCTGAATGGCGACGATCGCCTGGTTCAGCATGTCCGCGCGCCGGTTGAGCCCGGCCTCCTCCCAGCTGCCCGCCAGCGGTACGATGGCAAAGCGGAATTTCTGCTCGCCAAAGTCAAGGTATTCGCCCGTGTCGTCGCGGTGATTCTGCCCGTAATGATCCGCATACATGGTACTGTTCGCCACCGTAAAGCGCAGCGTGCCGTCCGTGCAGGAATACGAATGCTTTCCGTCGTTCACGATCGCCGCGCCGCCCTGTCCGCTCAACGCGAACCAGCGCGCGCAGGGCTCCTCCATGCCGGTCGAATGCCGTTCGATCACGCCCAGCGGCACTTCGGAAACCTCCTGCCCGCCCTGTACCGCCAGCGGGTATTCCAGCTTGACCAGAACGTGCTTCTCCTGCAGATCGAGCTTCGCTTCCACCTCCAGCTGATCGCTGCCGCGATACACACGGAAGATCTGCGTCAGCGTGCTGCGCCCATATCGGGTGATCACACGCAGCGCCGAGCGCACCGGCCCGTATTCCAGCACACGCAACTCCGCCCCGCCGAACTCGCCGATCACCTTGTCGAACGTAAACACCGCGTGCGCCCACGTGTCGCAATGCGCAATATCCACCAGCAGCGCGCCTGCGGGCGCGCGCAAATGCTCTTTCCCATCCAGCTTCAGGCTGATCATCCTGCCCGTTGCCGGATCAAACTCCGCACAGATCCTATCATTACCGACCGTAGTCTCCGTCGCAAACATCGTGTTTTCGGTCAAAACCGGGTCGTTCGCATGCATCATCACCAGCCTGTAGCCCAGCGCCGGTATCTTCGCCTGCACGATCGTGTCGATATGATCCTCCCCGTTCGTCCTCTCGGCGCGCACCTGCTGCGTCCATACAGGATCGCCGTGCGCGTCCACCGCGTTGCCCAGCCTGCCGCGCACGGCCGCAACGCCTTCCACCGGGAACGGATGCGGGTTGAACAGCACCACCGGCGTGCCCAGGTCATCGCGCCCCCAAAGTATGCCGTCCTGCTTGGATCGCACGCGCTCCTTTTTCCCGAGCATCGTGTCGATCTTCCACGAAATCTTCTGCAGCGCCGCATTTTCCTCGCGCGCGGCGATCATCAGCGCCTCGTCATAGCCCTGTACGGCGTCTTCCAGCCCGGAACGAATGGAACAGCCGCACATCAGATCGTGGAACTGGTTGAACATCACGTTCTTCCAGCCCCGCCGCATGGCGTCCGCATTCGTTTTATGCCCATTGATCGCGCCGGAAAGTACGCCGAACTTCTCCGCCCGCAGCAGCGCGTTCTCGCTGCGCCGGTTCTTCATTTTTCCCTGCGAAAAAGCCGAATAGCAGCCCGAAGCGTGGTGCTGCATCTCGCCCCTGTGCACAGGCAGCTTGCCCGCCATCGTCCGAATCTCCTCAAAATATGCATCCGGCGAAGAGAACACCGCCCAGCGCCCGTTCGGGTCTCCGTTCATGTACTCCAAAATCGTATTCAGCCCTTCGATCGTCGGCCCGCCGCCGTGATTTCCCACGCCATAAAAGCACATCACCGGCGCGCCCGTCTCCGCTGCGATCTCCTGCATGCGTTCTATTTTCTGCGGCAGATCGCGCGTGCCCGTGTACCCGCCGATCTCGTCCGGAATATGAAACGCCAGCACCTCGCTGCCGTCGGGAGACTGCCAGCGGAACGGCCCCTGCGGCAC
>JAFQGN010000176.1 GCA_017398245.1 Clostridia bacterium
GCCACGCGCTGCTGCTGGCCGCCGGAGAGCTCGGAGGGCTTGCGCTCCATCAGCTCTTCGATCTGCACGAGCTTGGCCGTTTCATAGGCGCGCTCAAGCATGGCCTGCTTGGTCATCTTCGCCTCGCCCGTCAGGTTCTGCAGCGGGAAGAGGATGTTCTGCTTGACCGTCATATGCGGATACAGCGCATAGTTCTGGAACACGAGGCCGATGCCCCTCTTTTCGGTGGAGAGGTTGGTCACATCGTCTTCGCCGAAGAAGATCTTGCCGCCGGTGGGCTTTTGCAGGCCGCTGATCATATACAGCGTGGTGGATTTGCCGCAGCCGGAGGGGCCGAGCAGGCCGATGAGCTTGCCATCGGGCACGGTGAAATTGAAATTGTTGACCGCGACGACTTCTTTGCCGCTCTTCTTATCGCGGCTGGGGAAGACCTTGGTCAGGTTTTCCAGAACGATCTTCATGTGTATCCCTTTCCTTCCGTTCAGTATTCCCTGCGCCGAACCTCTTCGGCATGTTTGCGGGTTTTATATTCCAGCAGTTCTTCTTTGCTGCCAAATATCATCTGGCTGCCCATATCCACCGCCACGGTGGAGGCTAAAAGATCGTGCAGAGGGCTGTTGTTCTTTGTAACGCCCACAAGGATCAGCTGCCCGAGCGCGAGCGCTGAAAGCAGAATCGTCCCCTCCGCCTGCATCACGCCGAGGAAGATCATCAGAACGATCAGCACGGGGATCATCGTTTCGACGGCGTATTTGCCAAGGACCGTGCGCACAAACAGCTGCACCGGGCGGATGCGGACGCTGTCCTTCCCCATCAGCGCGATGGAGAACATCTTTTTGCCGATGGTCTGTCCGTTGCCCAGCGCCATCGGCACGGTGAATTCCATGATGATATAGGCAAGGAAGATGCCGAGGCTGGTGATGGTGAGCGCGAGCTGCACGACCATGGCATAGGCCCGGGCGACGGTCTCATCGGCGGCGAGGGCGGCAGAGGCCGCTTCCAGAGCCTGCATCTGCTCGGCCGAAAGCGCTTCGTATTCCGCCATGCCCATGTTCAGATCGACCCCATAGGCTTGGGAATAGGCGGCGTAGCCCTCCTGCACGGTCGCGTAGTATCCGTCAAACCCGAGCGCGACCGAAAGCAGCCACGCAAGCAGCACGGCGACCACGCCCAGCAGGATCGTATCAAACATGAACGCGGAGATCCGCTTCCACATGCTGGCCTTTTGCAGCTCCGTCATACCGTCTTCCTTTCCACTTATGAAAACATATTCTCACATATATATTATAGCGCATTCCGGCAGTATTTGCATCCCCTCTTTCCCTCTTTTGCCTCCATGCATCGGATTCTTAACGTACAAAAGGCTCCGGACCATGCCGGAGCCTTTGTCTTCTCTTCCTGAAATCCCGCTGCCGATATTTACGGCGCAGGCTTGAATTCCACGCTGAAATCGATCGGTTCGCCCGGGTTGAGGCGGCATTCGTACACGGGCGGTTCGCCGCCGCAGGAGTTCGAGCCCACGCCGCTCATGCGGTGGTCGATATACAGATGCGTGCCTGCCGAGGCTATAAGATCTTTCCTGTGCAGCGCTTCTGTGGTGGTGTGTACGTCGTAGCGGGACGCGCAGAAGGAGAAATTGCCCTGCACGCGCAGCGCGCCGCCGGCCGTATTCATCCGCAGCCATTTTGTGCCCATATGGCTGCCGCTCTCCTGCGGTTTTTCGTATGCGCCAAAGGGGTCGTCCGGCGTGTAGGCATAGCGGCCGAGCAGCGCATGGCTGCATTTGTCCTCGTAGCATTCCGCGGGGCCGCAGCCGAAATATTCCATATCGCAAAGCGGCGCGGCAAATTCCAGCTCGTAGCCGTAGCGCGGCAGCCAATAGGGCAGCTGTTCGCTGAGCGCGCCCTTCTGCGCGATGCGAAGCGTTCCATCGCCAAATACGGTATATTCAACATGGCCGGTGCTGATGGGCAGCCTGCCCTGCACGGCAAATATGAATTCGCCCGTCAGGCGCACACAGTTCTCCTCCTGCGCGCAGGCAAAGCCGCGCACGGAGAGCTCGGGATACTCGATATTGCCGAAATTGAAGGTTTTATGCCACTGGGAATAGACATTATTCGGCCGTGTAAAGGAGCGGTCGTTATCGGTAGGCGCGCGGAAGCAGTTGAAGGCCAGAGGCTTTGCGAGCACGGAAACGCCGCCGAGCTCCATCGCGCTGAGGACGCCTTCATCCTTGCGGAAATGGTAGGCGAAGCCTTCGCCGCGCACGATATAGGCGCTGCGGGTCTCCTCCAGACGCGGCGCGCAGGCGCTATGCTCCTGTTCGCAGGCGGGCATTTCCGGCAGCGGGAACGAGAACTCCGCCACGGGATGGCCCTTCGGAGCCCATGCGCTGTCCTCTTTTGTCAGCGCACGGATGTACAGCACGCCGTCCTTTCCGCCCCTGCCCGCATATGGAGAGCCGACCGTGCATTTCTCGCCCGGCGCGCAGTGCACGTCCAGAACGCCTGCCGCCTCTTCCCTGCCGTCAAAGACGACGCTCCAGGCAAATTCGTAGCGCGAAAGATCGGCAAAGGAATGCCTGCTGAAGATCTCGATCTGCCCCTCGGCATTCCACTGCACGCGCACGGGCGCATAGACCGCTTTCATTTCCAGCAGAGCCGAATGCGGCTGCCTGTCGGGCGATACAGCGCCGTCCATGCAGATATTAGCAAAGTGGTGCTTTTCGCCGAAATCACCGCCGTAGCCAAGGTATTGCGCGCCGCGCTCGTCGGTAAGGCGCAGCGCATGGTCGCACCATTCCCAGACGAACCCGCCCGCATAGCGCGGATCGCTCTGGATGATCTCGTCGTAGAAGCGCAGATCGCCGCAGCTGTTGCCCATGGCGTGCGAATATTCGCACATCACATAGGCCAGATGCGCCATCGCCTTGTTCTCGAAGTTCTTTTTCATGGCATCGAACTGCGGATACATGCGGCTCTGGAAGTCGAACGTCTTTTGCACAAAGGCGAAATCCTCGGCGTTCAGATTTGCGCCGAGGCCGGCGTCGCCGTCTCCCCCGCGCCAGCCTTCATAGTGCAGCAGGCGGCTCGGATCCGTCTTTTTGACATAGGCCGCCTCGTTTTTGAGGTTCGCGCCCCAGTTGGATTCGTTGCCCAGAGACCAGATGCACACGCAGGTGTAGTTCTTCAGCGATTCCAGCATGCGCACGGTCCTGTCGTGAATGGCGGCGGCAAAGACGGGGCTGGCGTTCACGCCCGGCCAGTCGTTCACATAGGCGCAGCCGTGGCATTCCATATCGGCCTCGCTCATCACATACAGGCCCAGCTCGTCGCAAAGCTCGTAAAAGCGCGGATCGTTCGGATAGTGCGAGGTGCGCACGGCGTTGATATTATGCCGTTTCATCAGGCTCAGCTCCGCGCGCATGAAGGCCATGTCGGTCACATAGCCGGTATCGGGCGAAGAATCGTGCCGGTTCACGCCGTAAAGCTTCACGGGGCTGCCGTTTACCATGAGCACGCCTTCGCGCACGCAAAGCGTACGGAACCCGAACCGGCGGTGGATGAACTCGCCGGCGCATTCCAGCGTGATATCGTACAGTTCCGGAGCTTCCGCGCTCCAGAGCTTCGGCTGCCCGACATGCAGGCAGGCTTCGCCGTTTTCCAGCACGGCTTCGGCTTTGGTCTCTCCGTCCTTTTCGATGCGGACGCGCACCGGCGCGCCTGCCTTTGCGCGAACGCGCACGCTGCCGTCGGTTTCGGGCTCGATATGCATATCCTCTATGCCGCCCTGCGCGCGCTCGAGAATATATACATCGCGGAAGATGCCCGAAAGGCGGATCTTGTCCTGATCGTCCAGATAGCTGCCGGAGCACCACTTGAGCACGAGCACGCACAGGCGGTTTTTGCCCGCGCGCAGATGCTTCGTGATATCGAACGCGCTGTCGCAATGCGGGCATTCGCCGTAGCCCACAAACGCGCCGTTGAGCCAGACATAGGCGCAACTGTCTACGCCCTCAAAATGCAGTTCATACCTTTTCCCCTCGCGCGGATCAAACGGAAAACTGCGCACATAGGCCGCGCAGGGGTTCTTTTCCGGCACATGCGGCGGATCATAAATGAAAGGATAGGGCGAGGTCTGGTACTGCGCAATGTCCGCGCCGTGCGTCTGCCATATTTCAGGCACGCTTACAGAAACGAACCCGGCGCAGTCAAACCCCTCCTCGTAAAAATCGTCCATATCGTAAACAGAGGACTTGTACAGGAACTTCCATTCCCCGTTCAGGCCGAAAAACTGCGCGGATCTCTCCCGCTCCGCGCGGCAATCCGCCTGCGAATCAAAGGGAATAAAATATGCCCTCGGTTCCATTTCGTTCATGCGGAATACGCTCGGATCCTTATGCAGAGAAAGATTTGCGATATGCTCCATTTGCCCATCCCCGTTTCCCAAAAATCTGCGCCGATATTATACCACTTTTCGCCCGGC
>JAFQGN010000177.1 GCA_017398245.1 Clostridia bacterium
TGGCGCTTGTATAATTCCCTTCCACAGAATATCCAGAATGCTGAGCGCATGCTGCTCAATGCAGCGCAGACTGCGATCAAGCTCCGTGAGATGGAAACGGTCGAGAAGGTCTTCGCGCACGGTGAATATGCCGACATCCGCGAGGGCGAGTGCTCTCTGACCGATATCTGGTTTGAATTCTGCGCGCTGAACATGGCCAAAGAGCGCGGAATCGAAAACCCTCAGGGAGAAGTTCTGGAAAACCTGATCGACGAAGCATGGGAGAAATGTCCGCCGCCCGTTGAGATCGATTTCCGCATGTCTTATGACCGTACCCGCAAATACAGAGTCGAGAACTAAAGAATCATCACCCACCGGCTGTGCCGGTGGGTGATTACTTTTGCCGCATTCCGGTTCGATAGCTGTCTATGCCGGCAATGTCTATGGAGAACTGCAGAAGGAGACTTTTTATCCTTCGGTATGCAGCTCAAAAGAAAGTAGAGAAGTCGCACCTTCGCCCTCAAAGGTAAAATAGAGCGCATGCACACCATCGGGGATGGAAACGGGCGCTGTGTTCTTTACCCAGATGTTCGTATAGCCGACAGGAATACGGCAAAGTGCCTCGCCGTCCCAAGAGGTCTTCACGGCAATGCAGCCATTGCCGTAGGAACGCGTCTTTATGGAGACTGCCTTCACGCCCTTGCATTCGAAGTATTTGAAGCCGGCAGATGCGCCGTCGGCAAGATTGCAGACATAAGCAGGGCATTCTTCGCCGTCCTTACCGTCCTGTGTGATCTTGGGGAAGCGCATATCCATCCAGCCGTGAACGCCGTTGACAAATCCGGCTTCTTCCCGGGCGGTCAGATGGCAGGCGAGGTGGGCGGAATATTCGCCCCTGCCGGGCAGCGGCACGCCGCAGCAAGAGGTGATCTCTGCCTGCGGAATGCTGCCGTCGGGCGCAAATTCTATCTTCTCTATGCATCCCTGCCGCGAGAAATGCGTGCCGTTGGTCTGGCGATGATAGAAGATGTACCACTGGCCGTCGATTTCCACGATGCTGCCGTGATTGTTGCCGCCGTAGGCCATGGGCTGCTGCGCAGGCTTATAGGTGGAAATGCCGATATCATTGTTGGCAACGATCGTGCCGCCGTATTTGAACCCGCCGGTGGGCCTGTCGCTCACGGCATAGCACAGCTCAAAGGACTTGATGGAGGAATAGACGAAATAATACGTATCGCCCCTCTTGCGCATGGAAGGGGCCTCGAAAAATTCATGCCCTTCATAGCCGCTGCCCTTGGAATAAGGAGCGCTGGGCGCGATGAACACAGGCTCCTCGATGATGGTGAGCATATCCTTATCGAGCACTGTCAGCATCGGGCCGTGTCGCTTTGTATCGTTCGCGGCGCAGAAGCCCGTGTACAGATAGGTCACGTCGCCCTCGGTAAGAAGGCCGGGGTCGAACTGAGGCTCATCGCCGGGACGCTCGCCCAGAAGGCCTCCGTTTTTATCATGCACATGGCCGTAGAATTCGTACTTTCCTGCAGGCGTATCGCAAACGGCGACACTGACCACATCTTCTTTATCCAGCACATAATACAGATAGTATCTGCCATCCGGACCGACGGTCACATCCGGCGCATAGAGGCATGCATGGCGGTCTGCATTGCGGGGACCCTGATCCTTGCGGTAGATCACGCCTTCATAGCGCCAGTTACCGAGATCGTCCACCGGGGCGGACCAGCACACATAATCGTTCAGACAGAATGCCCAGCCGTTGAATTTGTCATGCGAACCGTATACATATACGCGTCCGTCAAAAACATAAGGCTCGCCGTCCGGGATATATTCCCACGAGGGAAGATAAGGGTTCACCATATATTTTTTGTCCATCTCTTTTGAGCTCCTTTTCAGAATCCGGTTGCTTCCGTTCGGTATGAAATGTTTGCTTTTATCTTATATCAATTCTCGTTGCAGGTAAATGATACCAGGCATGGATAACCGTTTCAACGTGGAAGATGAACGACTTAGCGCAGCTCGTTCTATACGGAATGCACTGCCTTCGTTGCCCGATGATCAAATTTTGAACGCTACGGGCAGATATGCAGCTGTGTTGCGCAGCATTTCCTCAAACAGAATGCGTGCATCCCAAGGGGAGACGGGCTGCATCAGCGGTTCGTTCAGGAACGCGTGGAACGCCAGTTCTTTATCGCCGGTAAGCGCGGCATCGAGCAGATTTTTCTGGTTGACTGTATGCGGCATCACAAGGCCGAGCACTCCGCCCGGCAGATCGCCTGTCATCACGGGCGTTACGCCATGGCGGCTGAATACAGCGTTCGTCTCCACGATCGCGCCCATTGGAAGATTGGCGATCTGGCCGGTGTTCGGCAGATTCACGTTCGTGATCATGTCTCCCAGGCCAAGCAGGGCTTTCATCATCAGGTGTCCCTCTTCTCCGCTTGGCATAAGGTCCATCTCTTCTTCGCCGCTGCGAAGGCGTTCGGCCCTTGCCAGCCGCTCTTTTAGATCGGCCTTGCGCCATGATACCGGCGTGAGGCAAAAGCACCATTCCCTGACCGTCTCAGGATCCTTCAGATACCACGGCGGCAGGAACTCGGCCAAATGCCTGTCGCCGGCGGCCGGGATCGCCCCATAGCGCAAGAACATGTCCATCAGCGCCCGATGCGCGCTCTTGAAGGGATCGCCTCTCCAGAGACTGTGCCCGGTCTCGTCATATCCTTCCGCAAGATGCTCGCGGCAGAAATCAGCGAACATGGGGAAGAGATCAATCTCGTTATAATACGCCGCAGTGATCCACGTAAAATGGTTCACACCGCCAAGCGTGCAGCGCAGCTGCTGCCGCTGCGCATCGATGCCCAGCTTTTCGCGCAGCATACAGCACAGAAGATCCATCGCATGGAAAACCTCATGGCAGCAGCCGATCGCCTTGACGCCCGGGAAAACCGCATACAGCGCAGCCACACATTGCGCCATGGGATTGGTATAATTGATCACCCATGCATCCGGCGCATGCTCGCGGATCGCCTCCGCTATCGTTATATACATAGGAACCGTTCTCAGCGTGCGGATACAGCCGCCGGGACCGACTGTGTCGCCGACCGCCTGATACACGCCGTATTTTTCCGGCGTATGCACATCGCTCTCCATTTCGTCGAAGGTACCGGGCAGGATCGAAATGATCACGAAATCCGCGCCGGTCAGCGCCTCCTGCAAAGAGGACGCAGTTACATACTTCCAGTGCGATTTCGCTTTGGGATGCGCCGAAACCCTGTTGCCGATCACTGCGTTGTTTTCGGCTGCCGTACGGTCGATGTCATACAGGTGGATCGTGCCTTCCATCTGCTCTTCCAGTGCAAGATCGCGCATGAAACACCATGCCCAGTCTCTCGATCCGCCGCCGATGTAGGCAACGGTCAGATCCTTTGCCTTCTTGCCTTCATATCGCATATCGGTTCTCCTCCTTTGAGATCAATAAGGAAACACGATCTAGACCAGACCGCTCATCACATAGAATACTTCAGACTAGATTATACCCGTGATTCATTTCTTAATCAACTTTTCATGCTTGAAAACTAAAGCTCGTATCGAATATACTGGGCATCGAGAATTGATATCTCGGAATCCTTTGATTCGCCGCTGTTTAAAGAAGATAATCTTGAACCGTAAAAACCCTGCGTTGGCGTACGCGGGGTTTTTCTTTGTATAAGAAAAAAACGGCATGACCAACGATGGCCATGCCGGAATTCTGTCAAGTTATTCGATTTTGCTGTAATCACCGGAGATCCAACCAACTTCATTGCCGATCACAACAGCATGCCAGCTGTTTTCGGCTGTAGCAACATAGGGAAGTGAGGTCCCGGGCTTGATGGCTGCGATCTTTTCGTACTGCGTACCGTTGCCCCTGCGGATATTGACTGTGCCTCCGTTGGAGACGACGGTCACGGTCTTTCTGACCTGTGGGACAGGCTCTTTGTCTGGGGCAGTGTCATCATCGACGTAATCGATGAACGGCAGCTTATACCAGTATTTCCAGCCGCGCTCGGTGATCTTCGTCTTCACGCAGCCGTATTTGAACCCGCGCCATTCCACGGCGTAACCTCCGCCGATATAATAGCCGATGTGTCCGTCCTTATGCAGGGCAAGGCCAATGATCTCGGGAAGAGTTCCGATCTTGCCGTAAGGCATGCCCTTTGACTTGGCGTAGGAGAACATGCCATTGGCGCTCTTGTCCGGGCAGCCGTTGGAGCCATATTTGCTGACAAATTCTTTTCCTGTACCGATGGATTCCAGAACACCTTTACCGCCGTTCGTCCAGGCATATCCTTTGACAGCACCGACGCAGTCTGCGCAAACGCGCATTTCTTTCACGTCTTCATAATACTGATCGTTGCGTTCGGCGAAATAGTGTGCCGG
Source organism: Clostridia bacterium (assembly GCA_017398245.1). The sequence continues at coordinate 4,411 of JAFQGN010000177.1, forward strand.
GTACTGTGCCGCCTTGCGCTTAGCAAGGTCTTTCGTACAGCGGTATAGGCACGTTCCGTACCAATACGGCTGGCCGAACATCTTTTTGCAAAACTCGGCAAAATGCTCGCCCGTGAAGGGCGTATCGATGCGGTCAGGCATTTTCATCTTCCTCCTTGTTGTCTTCTTCGCGTCCGTGCAGCTGTGCGAGGATCATCTTCAGCTTTTCGGGGATAGGCAGGCCGAGGTGTGCCGCGTTCTCCAGCATAGACACGCCTTCGTTGGAGAGATAGAAACACACAACGGCCGAACGGAGAGCCTCGCCGGTGCCGATCACCTTGGTGTCCACGATGTGCGCAACGCCAACCAGCATTACGATCAGCACCTTTTTACAGATACCCTTGAATCCGACATGAGAAGACAGCTTCTTGTCATTGATCGCGCACATGAGGCCTGTGATATAGTCGAGCACCATGAACACGAGCAGAGCAGTCATCAGACCGTCGAAGCCGCCGACAAAATAGCCGATCCAGCCTCCCAGTACAGAAACCGCCATCTGGATCTTCGCCCAAACCAGGTCAATTGAAAAATCACGCATAGGGGAACCTCCTTGCAATAAAATAAGCCGCGTCTTTTGACGTGGCTTTTACTTGTTCTTGTGACTGACGACCAGCCAGAGAA
>JAFQGN010000178.1 GCA_017398245.1 Clostridia bacterium
CCCCGAAACCATGCTGGGCGACACCGCTGTGGCCATTAACCCCAATGATGAGCGTTACAAGCACCTGCATGGCTGCCATGTGGTGCTGCCCCTGATCAACAAGGAGATCCCGATCGTATGCGACGAGCATGCCGATATGGAAAAGGGCACCGGCGTGGTCAAGATCACCCCCGCGCATGACCCCAACGACTACGAAGTGGGTCAGCGTCATGATCTGCCTCTGGTGCGCGTGTTCACCTATGACGGTCATATGACTGGCGCTGCCGACAAGGCTGCTGCGGAAGAGCTGCTCGCCTCCGGCAAGGCCAGCAAGAACGAGCCCGAGGTGCTGGACTGCGGCAAATATGCCGGCATGACCACCGCCGAGGCCCGCAAGGCCATCGTGGCGGACCTGACCGAGCTGGGCCTGCTGAAGGAAGTGGAGCCCATCAAGCACGAGGTCGGCGTGTGCTACCGCCACTCCAAGACCGTGATCGAGCCCATGGTTTCCAAGCAGTGGTTCGTGGATATGAAGCCCCTGGCCAAGCCCGCCATCGAGGCCGTGACCAGCGGCAGGACGCAGTTCGTGCCTGAGCGCTTCACCAAGCAGTACATGAACTGGATGGAAAACATCCGCGACTGGTGCATCAGCCGCCAGCTGTGGTGGGGCCATCGCATCCCGGTGTGGTATTGCGAAGACTGCGGCGAAATGATGGTGCTGCGCGAAGACCCGTGCTGCTGCTCCAAGTGCGGCAGCAAGAACATCCGTCAGGATGAGGACGTGCTGGACACCTGGTTCTCCTCTGCGCTGTGGCCGTTCTCCACTCTGGGCTGGCCGGAGCAGACCGAAGACCTGAAGTACTTCTACCCCACCGACGTTCTGGTGACGGGTTACGATATCATCACCTTCTGGGTGAGCCGCATGATCACCTGCGGCGTGGAGCAGATGGGCGAAACTCCGTTTAGCACCGTGCTGATCCACGGTCTGGTGCGCGACGAGCAGGGCCGCAAGATGTCCAAGAGCCTTGGCAACGGCATCGACCCGATCGAGATCATCGACAAGTTCGGCGCGGATGCGCTGCGCTTCTCGCTGATGATGGGCGTGGCCCCCGGCAGCGATATCCGTATTTCTGAGGAAAAGATCGAATCGTACCGTAATTTCTGCAACAAGATCTGGAACGCTGCGCGCTTTGTGTTGATGAACCTGGAAGGCTGGGAGCCCAAGGGCCTGCCTGCCGCCGACAGGCTCAGCGCGGCGGACAAGTGGATCCTGACCAAGTATCAGGAGAACGTGCGCTCCATCACCCAGAATTTCGAAGATCTGGACCTTGGCCTTGCGGCGACGAAGCTGTACGACTTCATCTGGTCCAACTATTGCGACTGGTACATCGAAATGGCCAAGCAGACCCTCAACGGCGAGGACAAGCAGGCCGCCGACGATACCCGCGAGGTGCTCTGGCACGTGCTGGTGGGCACCATGAAGCTGCTGCACCCCTACATGCCCTTTATTACCGAAGAGATCTACGCGCATCTGCCCGGCACCGAGGGCATGCTGATCGCCGCGCAGTGGCCCGAGGCTGACCCGGCGTACGATTTCGCCGACGACGCCGTGAAGATGGAAGGCGTGATGGACGTTGTGCGCGCTATCCGCAACATGCGCGCGGAAATGAACGTCGTCCCCGGCAAGCGCGCAAGGCTGATCATGCGCCCGACCGAAGGCTGGGCGTCCGTTCTGGAAGCGGCCGACCCGTACTTCCGCCGCCTGGCGTTCGGCAACGGTCTGGAACTCATCTCCGCCGACGCGCCGGCGCCCGGCAAGTCTGCCTCTGCCGTGACCGCCTGCTGCGAGATCTACATCCCGCTGGGCGAGCTGGTCGACATCCCGAAGGAGATCGCGCGCCTTGAAAAGGACAAGAAGAACGCAGAGGGCGAGATCGCCCGCGCCGAAGGCAAGCTGAACAACCAGGGCTTCGTGTCCAAGGCTCCTGCGCAGCTGATCGAAAATGAAAAGGCCAAGCTGGAGACTGCCAAGGGCATGCTCGCTTCTCTGGAAAGCCGCATTGCCGAACTGAAGGAAATGCTGTGATCTGCATTTAAGAAATATAATCCCGCCGAAGAAACGTTCTTCGGCGGGGTTTTTGCTTGACGCACCGATTTGCGTATGTTATAATTCAATTTGCGCATGTTGATGCGTTTGTATTGACAAACAAAAGCGGAAGCAATATATCAATATGTTCTTTTTTATCATCAGGAGGATGAAACGATGGAGAAGATCGACGTTTATGACAGGCTGGGAAATTTTACAGGGAAAGTGATCGACAAGGACGACGATCTGGGGGCAGAGGAATACTACGCACACTGTCATGTCGTTCTCTGTCACAGCAGCGGCCAGTTCCTTTTGCAGAGGCGAGCGATGACGAAAAAGCATTCCCCCGGCGTATGGGATATCACCGGCGGCGGAGTTGTTTCCGGCGAGAACTGGAAGCAGGCCAGCATGCGCGAAACGAAAGAGGAGCTAGGTTTGGACATTCCGGAAGAGGCGATGCGCCTGGGCTGGAAGAAGACCGGCACGGACGCCGGGAACTATCATCTGGAAGTATGGGGCGCGAAGTTTGATTTTGACCTGAACGACGTCGTGCTGGATCTTTCTGAGACGGACGGCGCGAAGCTGGTGCCTGTGGGCGAATATATCGAGGCCGTATGCTGGAACAAGGACGATGTGTACAAGGCCGAACTCACCCGCTTCTGCGCCGAGCTACAGAGGCAACGATGAGGGGCGCCGCCCCTCAGACTCCCTGCTCAAGGGAATTCTTCCCTTGAGAATCCCCTATTGGGGGATTTGTACACGGTCGACATTCCGTTATCATAATGAATATACCAAAAAACAAAAAGCAGCGCGTAAGGATCTCTTATCCTGCACTGCTTTTGTTTTCCCAATTATTGATTTCTTTGGGTGGGGTTTGGGGAGGGTATTTCTTTTTCAAAAGAAATACCCTCCCCAAAGTTCTTACAAAATCCGTTCGAGTTCGAGCTCAGTATGGATGGGGATGCCGTTGTAGCCGATGAGAGGGATCTCCGGCTTGAGCGCGCGGCCTTTGGCGATGGTATCGCGATGCACGGCCACGATATCGAACCCGCGCTTCTGATAAAAGCGCAGGGCATGGATATTATCGTTCGTGGTGCAGACGGTGATCTTTTTCAGGCCGTGTGCATCTGCATAGCCGACCATGGTATCGAGCAGGATGGTGCCATAGCCCTTGTTTTCGATGCTGCTGTCGAGAGACAGTATCTCGATGGTATTTTTCCCGCACTCACGGTACGTGACAAGGCCGCACATATCGCCGTCTTCATAGATAACGAAGCCGGGAACGACCGTCATGTCGATCAGTTCGCCGCGCAGCGCCATGGTGGTGGTAAACCAGTGTTCCTCCAGAAAACAGTTCACTTCCCTGCGGTTTTCGCTGCTGATCCGCTCGATCCTCATGTTTTCATCTCCTCATTTTTGGGGGATACGCAAGGGGACGCTGTCCCCTTGACCCCTGCTCAAGGGAATTCTTCCCTTGAGAATCCCGTCTTATGGTTTTCTGATTGCAGATAAGTATCCTTCGCTGCAAAACGAACTTACTTTGCCGACATGAACGACACCCAAATATGGTTTCTTTGGGTGGGGTCCGGGGAGGGTATTTCTTTTTCCAAAGAAATACCCTCCCCGGCACATACAAAGCAAAGAGAGCCGGAGACAGGCGGTCTCCGGCTCTTGACGGCATTATTCGGCCTTTTCGGCGGTCTCTTCAGCGACCTTCTTCTTGCGGGGCGCGCGCGGCTTCTTCTCAGCGGTTTCGCCGGCAGCGGCCTTCTTGGTGCGGGTCACTTTCTTTTCGGCAGCGCCTTCTTCAGCAGAGGCAGCCTTCTTCGTAGTGCGCTTCTTGGCCGGAGCGGCGGTCTCGCCCTCTTCGGTGGTCTTCTTCGCGCGGGTGCGCTTGGGCTTGGCGGGAGCTTCGGGCTTGACGGCGGTCTTATCGTACAGCTCCATATAGACCTTGGCGGAACGATCCCAGCCATAGCTGCCGAGCATATCCTTCACGGCGATGGCATTGAAGATATCGCGCTGTTCGTTGTAGAACTGCACGGCGCGCTCGATGACATGCAGCATGTCGTGCGCATTGTAGTTGAAGAAGGTGAAGCCGCTGCCCTCGCCGGTGAACTCGTTATAGGACAGAACGGTATCGCGCAGGCCGCCGGTCTCGCGGACGATCGGCAGAGTGCCGTAGCGCATGGCGATCATCTGGCTCAGGCCGCAGGGCTCAAAGGCGCTGGGCATGAGGAACAGATCGGACGCGGCGTAGATCTTGTGCGCAAGGCCGTGGTTCATTTCGATGCGGGCGGCGATGCGGCCCGGATACTTCCACTGCGCCCAGCTGAACAGATCGGCGTACTTTTCTTCGCCCTTGCCCAGAACGACCAGCTGCGCGCCGGTGGCCATGATCTCGTCCAGAACATGCTCGACAAGATCGAGGCCCTTCTGGCCGGAAAGGCGGCCAACCATACCGATCATGGGGATGTCGGCATTTTCTTCCAGACCAAGTTCCTTCTGCAGGGCCAGCTTGTTCTGCACCTTATCGGCGAAGGTTTCAGGGCCGTAGTGGTGCTCGATGAGCGGATCGGTCATCGGATCGTACTCGATGGTATCGATACCGTTGAGGATGCCGGTGAGCGAATCGGCGCGGTTGCGCAGCAGGCCGTCCAGCTTCTCGCCGTAATAGGCGGTCTGGATTTCCTGAGAGTAGGTGGGCGAAACGGTGGTGATCGCATCGGCGAAGACGAGGCCGCCCTTCATGAAGGAGCACTGGCCGTAGAATTCCAGATGGTCCTTATCGTAGGCCCAGCCGCCCAGGCTGATGAGATCTTCGATATCGCTGATCGGGAAGATGCCCTGATACTGCAGGTTATGCACGGTGAAGATGGTACGGATATCGCCATAGTGCGGCAGGGTGCGATACTGAGAATTGAGCAGGGCCGGGATCAGACCGGTCTGCCAATCGTGGCAGTGCAGCACATCGGGGATGAAATCGATCTGCGGCAGGGCTTCGAGCACGGCGCGGGAGAAGAACGCATAGCGCTCGCCCTCATCGCCGCCAAGGCCATAGATGTAGGGACGGCCGAAATAATACTCGTTGTCCACAAAATAGAAGGTGACGCCTTCGTAGACGAGCTTTTCGATGCCGCAGTACTGCCTTCTCCAGCCCAGGTTGATATAGAAATACAGAACGTGCTCCAGCTGGCTGCGCCACTGCGCGCTCATTTCACGATAGAGCGGCAGGATGACGCGCACATCGGCGCCCGCCTTGACCAGCTCCTTGGGAAGCGCGCCGACGACGTCTGCCAGACCGCCGGTCTTGACAAACGGCACACATTCCGAAGCTGCAAAAAGTACTTTCATAGGGGGAAACCTCCTGTCAGGGTTTATTTATCCATATCAGTATAACGGATTTCCGGCTTTTTGTCCAGTATGCGGCGGGCAAAACGCAACCTCGCCCTAAAACAAATATAATATATGCCTCTATACGCCGTAGTATTCCCCTATGCGGTATTTGTTATTCGCTGCAGCACAGGCTCATACGGACAATTTCATTATAATATACCATAGCGTATTGTCAACTTGTGCGAGGCTTGAAAATAGTGTATAATAAAAGGTAGCTCTGAGAATCTGGGGGTTTATATGCCAGCGAAACGAAACAATACGAATGCCCGCCGTTCCACGCGCAACGCGGGGCGGCAGACAAAAGCCAATACATACAGCGAACCGAAGCAGGATACGCTGCGCGAAGCCGCAGGAACGATCATCATTTGCCTTGGCCTTCTCTCTTCCTATTTTGCACTGACCAGCGACGCAACCGGCTTTGCCGGGGTGATCCGCTCCATTATGCTGGGGCTTGCGGGCAAGCTCTGCCTGTGCCTGCCGGTGATCATCATCTGGGTGGGCATTATCGTCGCCTTTTCCGGCAGGCAGAAGAAAGCCAGCCCCGGGCGAATCGCGCTGATCGCTTCCATGCTGCTGATCATTTTCGGCGCGGTCGAGATCTTCTTTGTGGAAGATCTGCTGATGACCATGCGCCAGACGCATTTTGCCAATTTCCTGCTGGAAGCGTTCCGCGCGCAGACGGGCTCCGGTCTGCTCGGCGCGCTGACGGCGTGGCCGCTGTATATGGGGCTGGGCCTGCGCGTTCCCGGAAGCCTGATCGTGTACATCAGCCTGTTCGTCGTCGTGCTCATCCTATTGCGAAAGATCAACCTGCATACTATTCGCGACCGCGCGGCAGACCGCTTTGCCAACGTGCAGCAGCATATGGAGGAGCGGCGCGAAGTGCGTGCAGAACGGCGCGAAGCCCGCATCGAACGCCAGGAAGCCGAGAGGCTCGCCCGCGCGCAGCAGCTCGTCATTCCCAAAGCCGATCCGAATGCCGATAATCGCCGCGACAAACGCGCAGCCGCCGAGGCGGAGGATGCGTTTTCCGCAAAACAGACCGTAGTCTCTTCTAAACTCAAGGCGCATTCCCGTAAGGTGGAGGTCGTCGACCAGCCCACTCCCTCCGTGCACGAAGACCATGCAGCCGAGCGCGAAAAGGACGAAGAGCCCGCGGCTTTCCGCGCGCTGAAAAACCGGAAAGCGGCTGCGGCGAAGGTGGAAACTGCCCCCGAAGACGATGTTCCGCCCTTTGACCCGGCGGACGATCTGTTTGACGGGCGTGCGCAGGAGCCCTTCCCGGGCGCGTTTGCCGGTAACAGAGAAAAAGAGAACGCCGAACACAGTAACCAGACTTCGGTCTCTTTCGATTTTACAGAAGAGACTCCGGTCGTTTATGAAACGGCGATCCATACCGAGAACGATGACGAGACCACAGATGAAGACGAGGATGATTTCATCCTCCCCTCTCCCGATGATTTCGACGCAGAGCCCGAGCTGAAGGAGGAGGACTATGTCCCCGGCAGCCGTCTGATCGAAAAGGAGCATGTATACAAGCACGAACCTGCTCAGCCGCTGTCTTCCTATTCGGAAGAAAAGGAGATGCGCGCGCCGATCCACACCGACATGCTGGTAAGCGACGAGGACGAACAGGAAGCGCCTTCGGAGCAGGATGTGCCAAAGAAGGAATCTCTCTTTGGCGACAGAGTGCGCCGGGCGAACTCCGCATACGACGCACAGAAGGCGGCGCAGAGCGCGCCCGAGCAGAAGCAGACTTCGGTCTCTTCTCCGTTTGGCAGCGGCCTCGCCTCCGGGCCGGAGAACGTGCCCTTCTCGCAGAATCCCATTTTCGGCGTGCAGAAGCCTGCCGCGCCCGCTGTGCCGGAGCCGCCGCAGTATAATTATCCGCCGGTGGATCTGCTTGCGCAGGCGAAGCCTTCCAAGCTGCGCAATCAGGAATCGATCGACATGGAAAAGGGCCGCAAGCTCGTGGAAGTGCTTTTGAGCTTTGGCATCACCACCAAGCTGACGGGCGTTTCGCACGGCCCGACCGTGACGCGCTTTGAGCTTGCGCCCGCGCCGGGCATCAAGGTCAGCCGCATCACAAGTCTGGTGGACGATATCGCGCTGGGCCTTGCGGCCAAGAGCGTGCGCATCGAAGCACCGATCCCCGGAAAGCCCGCCGTGGGCGTGGAAGTGCCCAACGACGAGATCGAAACGGTGCCGCTGCGCGATGTACTGGAAAGCGGCGAGGCGCAGAAGCACCCCTCTCGCGTCGCAGCGGCGATCGGCCGCGATAACGGCGGACGAAACATCATCTGCGATCTGGCTAAAATGCCGCACATCCTGATCGCCGGCGCGACCGGCGCGGGCAAATCGGTATGCATCAACTGCATCATCTGCTCGATCCTGTACAGGGCCACGCCCGAAGAGGTGCGACTGATCATGA
>JAFQGN010000179.1 GCA_017398245.1 Clostridia bacterium
CGCCACCATCGTTGGCGCTGTTGAAGAAGGCCGCCGCATTTACGACAACATCCGCAAGGCCATCCAGTTCCTGCTCGGTTCCAACATGAGCGAGGTCATCGCCATTTTCGTATCCACATTGATGGGCTTCACGATTCTCAAGCCCGTGCACCTGCTGTGGATCAACCTGGTTACCGACTGCTTCCCGGCCCTCGCACTGGGCATGGAAAAGGCAGAGCCCGACATCATGCGCCGCAAGCCGCGCAATGCCAAGGCCGGCATATTCTCCGGCGGCATGGGCTTTGATATCGCCTATCAGGGCCTGATGGTCTCCGTTCTGGTGCTCGTTTCCTACTTCATCGGCCATCGCATCGAATCTGGCGTATGGGAGATCGCTAACAGCATCGACGGCACCACCATGGCCTTCCTGACCATGTCCATGGCCGAGATCTTCCACAGCTTCAACATGCGTTCTCAGCGCGGCAGCATCTTCCGTCTGCCCGGCCAGAACACCTTCCTGCTCATCGCCAGCGTTGCGGCTCTCGTTGCCACCACTCTGGTCTGCGAAGTTCCGTTCCTTGCCGGCGCCTTCGGCTTCACCAGCATCTCTCTGATCGAATATCTGATCGCTCTGGCCCTCGGCGCGCTGGTCATCCCGATCGTCGAAACCGTGAAGTTCGTGCAGCGCAAGCTTTCCAAAAACAACTAAACCTTTCACGGTTCGGAAAAGCATCCGTGCAGCCCACGGATGCTTTTCTCATACCCGTGCAATGCAAGGCCGCTTGTGCGATACTAACGCAGAAAGGAGCGGAGCGCGATGCAAAAACGGAAGCGCTGGGCGCAGGATCTCGCCTATACTCTGTTCATTCTGGCGGCGGTGTTTCTGCTGGTGCTTGGCATGGAGCGCTTTTTCGAAGCCGACAGGCTGATCCCCATGCTGTTTGTGCTGGGCGTATTTCTGGTCTCTTTGCGCACCGAGGGCTATCTGTGGGGCGTTATCGCCTCGCTGCTGGGCGTTTTGCTGGTCAATTATGCGTTCATGTTCCCTTACTATGCCTTTGATCTGATCACGCCGCTGAACCTGGCCACGGCCGTCGTCATGCTGGTCGTCGCCATCATGACGAGCACGCTTACGACCAAGCTCTCTCTTCAGCAGCAAGCAAAGGCAGAAGCCGAACGCGAACGCATGCGGGCAAATCTGCTGCGCGCGATTTCGCACGATCTGCGCACGCCGCTCACGTCCATCTACGGCGCGTGCTCCGTTCTACTGGAGAACCGCAAAACCCTCGCTGAAGAAAAGCAGCTATCTCTGCTGGACGATATCCGCAAGGACGCCGACTGGCTCATCCGCATGGTGGAAAACCTGCTCTCCGTAACGCGCATCGATGAAAAGCGGCTGTACGTGAGCAAGACGCCGACCGTGCTGGAAGAGCTGATCGATTCGGTTCTGGTCAAGTTCCATAAGCATTATCCCGATCAGCAGGTGGAAGTAAGCATCCCGGACGAATTCGTAAGCATTCCCATGGACGCTATGCTGATCGAACAGGTGCTGATCAACATTCTGGAAAACGCCGTTGTCCACGCGCGCGGAATGACAAAACTAAAGCTGGAGGTCGAGCAGTGCGAAGGCAAGGCGCATTTTTGCATCCGCGACGACGGCTGCGGCATCCCCCACAATCGTATGCCGCGCCTGTTCAACGAATATCTGGAGCGCGACGGCGAAATGAGCGACAGCGCGCGCACAGGAATGGGCATCGGCCTGTTCGTCTGCGCGGCGATCGTCCGCGCCCATGGCGGTACAATCCACGCGCAGAATCTGCCCGAGGGCGGCGCTGCATTCCGCTTTGTGCTGGATATGGAGGAAAACGATGAGCAATAACAACAAATACAGGATCCTAGCCGTGGAAGACGACCGCAGCGTGAGCAGCATGCTGCGCGCTATGCTCGAAGCGCAGCAATACGAGACCCTAATGGCCGACACCTGCATGCAGGGGCTGATGATGCTCTCCTCCCATGTGCCGGATCTGGTGCTGCTCGATCTCGGCCTGCCGGACAGAGACGGGCTCGATTTCATCCGCACAGTGCGCAAAAACAACGCCGTGCCCATTCTCGTTCTCTCTGCACGCACAACGGAAAAGGACAAGGTGACCGCGCTGGATCTGGGCGCGAACGACTATATCTCAAAGCCCTTCAGCGCGGCGGAGCTGCTCGCCCGCATCCGCGCCGCGCTGCGCTACAGCCGGCCCATGCCGCTTGCGCAGCTTCCGGAAATGCGCTTCGTCCTGCACGATCTCGTCATCGAATTTGACAGCCGTATCGTGACCATATCCGGCCAGCAAGTGCACCTTACGCAGACGGAGTTCAATATTCTTGCGCTGCTGGCCGAGCATGCCGGCAAACTGCTGACCTATGCGGCCATGAACCAGGCCATCTGGGGCGCGGCCGACCCCAGCGGCAACAAAAAGCTGCAGGTGAACATGGCCAACCTGCGCAAAAAACTCGGCGTAAAGCCCGGCGACAACCGCTACATCGTCAATGAACTGGGCGTCGGGTACCGCATGCAGCACAGTGAAATCGATTAAGCGCTTCTTGCGCAACAGAATAAGCCCCTGCAAAATGCAGGGGCTTTTGGTGTATCCGGGTCATTTCACGCAAAGAACGAGCTTTGCCGAGGGGAGGCCGGGCGTGCTCACGCAGATCTCCACTTCACCGGCTTCGCGCGCAGCGCGGATCACGGCCAGCGCACGGCCACGGAAGGTGAACCGCCTGCCCGTGCCGTAATTCTCCGCCGTGCAGGGGTTGCCGGAACCAAGCCCCAGCAGCGTTCCTGCGCCGGAGACGCTCACGTTCAGCTCGACGTCAGCATTGTACACGCGCCTGCCTTCGCTGTCGACAAATTCCGCCCACACATAGCCAAGATCCATGCCATCGGCACCCATCGCCTCTTTTTCGGCAAACAGGCGCACGCCGACCGGCTCGCCGGTCGTCTCGATCCGATCACGGCAATATTCCTCGCCGTTTTTGTAGCCTACTGCCTCCACAACGCCGGGCTCGTACGGGAAAATGCATTCCGCGCTGAGCCGTACGACCGGGCAGCGGCCCATGCTCTTTCCGTTGCACAGGAATTCCACTTCGTCCGCATCGGAATACGCGGCTGCGCGAACGGGCTTGCCGATCCATTTCTTATCAAACGTCCACGTGCGCACCACGTCTTCCCAGTGCCAGCCCGCGCCCCAGAACGGCTTGCCCGTCTCCTCAGGCCTTGTCGTGAACAGGCGCACGCCACTGTCCTTCCCCCACATGAGCTTGCGGTAATAGCTCTGCGGCCTGCGCTCGCCCGCAAGGTCGTGATCGCCCTGATGACAGGCCAGCCACGGGTACGGGCCCATAAACTCGACCGGGCCGTTCAGATCCCACACAGGCCTGCCCACGCCCGCCTCGCCCATGTTGTCAAACGCCGTCCAGATATGATCGCCCAGCACGTTGTCGTTGTCCATAACGGCCTGCCAGGTGTCATACGTTTCCACAGGCTGCGATTCAAAGCCTACCACCGCGCGTTCCGGGTGCACGATGCGGTCGTACCCCATGCGGCGGAAGGAATAATTGTAGCCCACCACATCCAGTACGGAAGCGGCCTCATGCGCGCCGTCATAGAAGCGGTCCGGATCGCCGGGCTGCAGGTAGCCGGTCGCCTTCTCGGTCAGGTCAAAGCCCATCAGCGGCGGCTTGAAGCCTCCCTCATCCTTGTCCTTTTTCTTTTCCTCAAAGTGGAACATATTGGCCAGCGCAGCTGTGACCGGGCGGGTCGGATCCCATTTATGAACGCATTCCGCCTGCATCTTGGCCCAGTGCACGCCGTTGGACTGCCCGAAGAATTCCGGAATCTCGTTGCCGATGGAATACGCCCAAACGCTGGGGTGGTTTCTGTCGCGCTTGACCATGGCGATGGTATCCCTCTCCCACCAATCCTCAAAATACAGATGATAATCCTGCGAAGGTTTCGCCTGCACCCAACAGTCGAACGATTCATCCAGCACCAGCATGCCGAGGCGGTCGGCTGCATCGAGCAGCGCGGTGGAAGGCGGGTTGTGGGCCGAACGTACGGCATTATACCCGGCTTCCTTCAGAATGCGCAGCTTGCGCTCCTCCGCCGCAGGCATCGCCCTTGCGCCGATGGGGCCGTTATCGTGGTGGATGCAGCCGCCGCGCAGCTTGATCCGCTCTCCGTTGAGCTTGAACCCTTCCGCACCGGTGATCTCTATGCTGCGAATGCCAAAGGTCGTTTCCGCCTCATCGGTCAGATTTTCGCCGATATACACCTGCGCCGATGCGGCATACAGCTCGGGCTGTTCGCAGGACCAAAGCCTCGGCTGTTCGACAACGATATCCGCGCACGCTTTTGCACTCTTCCCCGCAGGAACGGTCACCTCCGCCTGTGCGCTCGCATCGCCTACTCGGAAGATGACTTTCGCATGCTCCTCATCGCCGGATACGTTCGTCACGTCAGCTTCGATATGCACGATAGCTTTTTCAGCAGAGATCTCCGGCGTGGTCACGAACAGATCCCACGGGCGGATCTGCAGCGCTCCGCCGGTCCAGAGGCTCACCTCGCGGAAGATGCCGCCGCCGCTGTACCAGCGCGTGGAGGGCTGGCGGCACTGAGTATGGATGAGCAAAGTGTTCTCGCCATCCCTGAGCGAGCCGGTCAAATCGCAAAGATAGCCGGTGTAGCCGTACGGATGATAACCCACCTTGGAATTATTGCAGTACACTTCCGTGAGCATATAGCTGCCGTCCAGATCGAGCAGCACGGTCTGCCCAGCCCATTCCGGCGCAAACGCAAACTTCTTGGTATAGCGCGCATATCCCTGCGGGAAATACGCGTTCGCCGGGCCTCCGGGGTTTCCCGCCGCGCGGGGCATCTCCAGTATGAAATCGTCCGGCAGATCCACCATTTTCGTGTCCACATGGTCGGCAAAAGGCCCCATGGGCGGCTCGCCCAGCATACGCAGCCATTCAAAGTTCAAGCTCTGTTTCCTCATCCCTGTACCTCCTTCATATTGTCAATATCCTCGATCATTTTCAGCAAGATCCGCTCCAGCGCCTGCTTCTCTTCTTCATTCAGCACGGCGGTCAGCCTTCGTTCGCTCTCATCCAATTCTGTGTGTACCTCCTGCCGGCAGGCAATTCCTCTTTGCGTGATGCGGATCCGGTTGCTGCGCGCATCGCTTTCATCGCGCACTCGCTCGATCATCCCCTTTGCCTCCAGACGGTTCAAAAGCCCCGTAACGGTGGGATTTGTCAGGTACAGATGCTTCTCCAGCACGCGCTGGTTCGGTTCTGTACCGGCCTGTGAAAGCTCGTACACCGCATTGAGCACATCCAGCTGCGGGCCGGTCAGCCCATAGGCATTGGTAAAACTGGCCAGCATGCGCATATTGAGCATGTCCAGCCGCTTGATCAGCCCGCCGATATGCCGCATACGCCCACCTCCATTTCCTTAGCTGCCTTATATATAGCACGCTATGCATTTGTTGTCAAGCGATCGTTCTATTGCTGAACTATCTTTCTATCAACCAAAAGCAAAAAACTCCCAGCCACCATGCAGAACATAGTGACTGGGAATGCAGATATTAAAGCAATATCTTACTTGGTAGCCTGCTCAA
>JAFQGN010000002.1 GCA_017398245.1 Clostridia bacterium
ACCAGACCCGGTTCGTGGATGCGATACGGCCGGAAGAATAAGGAGGAAAAGATCATGATGAGAAACGAACAGCTGCTGAAGGAACTTTGCGAGATGCAGGGCATTGCCGGTTACGAAAAGAACGTACGCAAATTCATCAAGAATATTGTGGAACCCTACGCTGACGAGCTGATCGAAGACGCGATGGGCAACCTGATTGTGCTCAAGAAGGGCGTTGGCGGAGAAAACAGCAAGAAGATCATGCTCGCCGCGCATATGGATGAAGTGGGCTTTATGGTCAAGAAGATCGAAGGCGACGGCCGCATCAAGGTGCTCAGCGTGGGCTTTAACTGGGCCAACGCCGCCTTTAACGAGCGCGTGCGCTTTGCCAACGGCACGGTCGGCATGTTCGGCGCGATGGGCGGCTCTATCGACAGCCCGCGCGATTTTGACAAGCTGTATATCGATATCGGCGCGAAGAGCAAGGAAGACGCAGAAAAGCTGGTGCATGTAGGCGATATCTGCGGCTATTGCGAGCCTTATGTGAACCTGATGAACGAGCTGGTCTGCTCGCAGTCGCTCGATGACAGGCTCGGCTGCTTCCAGATGATCGAGGCCATCAAGGAAAACGACGGCACCTTCCCGAACGACGTGTACTATGTGTTCGACGTGCAGGAAGAAGTGGGCACGCGCGGCTCCAAGCCCACGGCCAACCGCATCCAGCCCGATATCGGCATTGCGATCGATATCACCCCGGCGCACGATTATCCGGGCAACCTCAACGGCAGCAATACCTGCGGCGCGGGCACTGCCATCAAGATATACGATCCTTCCGTGATTGCCGATGAAGACGTTGTCGCAGCCATGATCGAATGCTGCGAGAAGGAGGGCATCAAGTACCAGCGCGACGTCATAGACCGCGGCGGCACGGACGCTTCCAGCATGAACCAGGCCTGCTTCGGCGCGCGCACCGGCGGCATCGGCGTGGCCACGCGCTATCCGCACTGCCAGTCCTCCGTCGTTTCCAAGGACGATATCGAAGAGGGCATCCGCCTGATCACCGCGTTCTGCAAGTACAACTTCAAATTCTGATAAAGCGCAACTTTTGGTTGCGTGAAAGGCTGCGCGGGCGCTTGCAACGGCAAATTGATTGCTTTTTGCGCCCGCGGCTGCTATGCTCTTGCCATCGGACGGCCGCCGAAAGAAACCGGAGGAGGAACACGATGGCAAAAGAGAGACGAAGAAGATTCAGGGCTTGCCATATCCGTTGCTTTGCCGTATAATAAAACAACGGGATTTGAATATTTAACGAATGGATTCCTGCAAAACGAAGGGAACCTGAAAGGGAGGAAATGAAAATGGACGTTTCCGCACGCCGTGCGTTTAATCTTTTGAAGGAGCTGGCCTATGTCCGCGTCAGCGGCTCGGCCGAAGAATATAAGGCGGCCCAGCGCCTGTGCGAGATCGCACAGGGCACCGGCGCCGAAGCCCATATCGAGGAATTCCCTGTACAGAACGGCCGCATCAACCATGTGAAGTTCGTTGTGACCGAGCCTTACTACAAGGAGTACGAGGCCACCGGCTATGAGCGCGCTGCTTCCACCCCGGAAGAGGGCCTCGATCTTGAATTCTATTACGGTGAAAATCTGCTGCCCGCGCACATGGCAAATGTGAAGGGCAAGGCGGTTCTGACCAACAATTACCTGCGCAAGGCTGATTACGAAAAGCTTCTCAAGGCCGGCGCGGCTGCCATCATCACTTTCTCCGGCACGGTCATCGACCGCCGCAGCGAGACGGATTGCGATATCCGCAAGCTGCGCGAAATGCTGACCGAATCTGCCGGCGCGGCCGTTGCGCTGAACCTGCGCGCTGCCGATGCGCAGGAGATCGTCCGCCGCGGCGCGACGAAGGTGCATATCGAGCTGCAGTCCGAAAATTACGAAGCCATCAGCCACAACGTTTGCGCCACTATCGGAGGTACGAAGTATCCGGACGAGATCGTCTCCTTCGGCGCGCATTACGACAGCGTGAATTTCTCCACCGGCGTGTACGATAATATCTCCGGCTCCGTCATCATCATGGAGCTGCTGCACTACTTCGCCAAGCACAAGCCCGAGCGCACGCTCAAGTTCAACTGGTACGGCTCTGAAGAGCAGGGCCTGCTCGGCTCCAAGGCGTGGGTCAAGGCGCACGAGGAAGAGCTGGACAAGCATGTGCTGATGATCAATGTGGACGTGGCCGCGCCTATTCTGGGCCAGAACAGCGCGCCCATCCTGGCCACCGAAGGCGCCGTCGGCTATGTCGACGCGCTGATGCGCGAGGCCGGCTTTGCCTGCGATTGCAAGCTGGATATCTACTCTTCCGACTGCATCCCCTTTGCGGATAAGGGCGTTCCGGCGGTCAACCTGTGCCGCTTCGGCGGAATGGGCACGGCGTTCATCCACGATCGCCGCGACAATCTCAAAAACGGTTTCCTGAGCGAAAACGCTCTCGATATCACTCTGCAGCAGGCGCTGCATCTGTCCAAGCGAGTCGTCTCTGCCGCTGTGTTCCCGATCAAGAAGGAGATCAGCGATGAGATCAAGGGCAAGGTGGACAAGTACCTGTTCAAGAACGAGAAGAAGGACGCGAAGTAAAAACGTTATCGTTCGCCGGCGCGGTCCGGCTAAAATAATGAGACGAAAGGAAAGAAAAATATGTCTTACAGCAATTATTCTCCTCTGAAGTTTGTTGAAAACCTGTCCTTCGTGCGCTACGGCGGCACCGAAGCCGAACTGAAGGCTGCAAAGCTCATTCTGGCCGAGATCGAAGCCTCCGGCGGCAAGGGCGAGATCACCGATTTTGAGATCAACGCCTCCGACTACAAGGGCCATGTGACCAAGATCGTAAAGCCCTACGAGCTTGATATCAATACCGTCGCCTTTGGCATGTGCGGTTCCATCCCGGCTCCCGGCAAGGATCTGAAGGTTCTCTATGCCGAGCGCGGCACCGATATGGATTTCCTGGGCTACGACGATCTGAGCGAATACGTCGTTCTGGTCGACCAGCTCTCCCTCGATTGCTACAAGGCTCTTGTTCAGCGCAAGGCTGCCGCCATCTTCGTCATCATGGGCAAGTACTATCATGACAACGGCGAAGCCGGCCTCTACAACCGCAACCTTCGCCCGAAGCAGCTTGAGCAGGGCGTCATCCCGACCTTCGCCATCAACGCGCACGACGCGACCGAGCTTCTGCGCAACGAGGCCGAGCTGATCCACATCGAGCTCGAGCAGACCGACGGCAAGGCCACCTCCCGCAACGTTCTGGCCGTGATCGAAGGCACCGAGAAGCCCGAAGAGTCCATCGTCCTGACCGCTCACTATGACAGCCTGCCCATCGGCCCCGGCGCGTGGGACAACGCCACCGGCTCCGCCGCTATCATGGGCCTGTACAAGTATTTCCTGGAAAATCCGCCCAAGCGCACCCTGCGCTTCATCTGGTGCGGTTCCGAGGAACAGGGCCTGCTCGGCTCCAAGGCCTATATCGAGCAGCATGAAGATCTGATGCCCTCCATCAAGTTCTGCTTCAATTTCGATATGTGCGGCACCATCCTTGGCCCCAACAACATCGGCATCACCGGCGATAAGACTCTGGAAGATTTCGTCGAGCTCTTCCTGCGCGAGACCGGCTATTCTGCCTCCACCCGCGCTGGCGTGCATTCTTCCGACTCCGCTCCCTTTGCCGATCGCGGCGTCCCGGCCATCGGCCTCTCCCGCGGCACCCGTTCTTCCGAGATCCACACCAGCCGCGATACCATCTTCCCGCTGGGCGAGAAGCAGCTGAAGGCGAACATCGAATTTGCCCACAAGATTATCTCCCGCGTGGTCAACGCGGTGCTGCTGCCCGTTGGCACCGGCATGCCGGACAACATGAAGAAGGAGCTGGACAAGTACTTCCAGCGCGAACCCGCCAGCAACAAGTAAAAAATGTTTCTAAATCCGGCGCGCGTCAGAATGACGCGCGCCGGATTTGTGCGTTCAAGGCGGCGAAAAGGTTAGGGCGGCAGCTGCGGAGCTATGCGGAAAGCCTTCTGCATGAGCAGGGGACGTTTGGAATATAAAGTTCACAGTATGTTCGGAATCAGGCCGCAGTATATTAATGCAGATAGGCGAGAGCAGGTGTATGATAGGATTGCGGACAAAGAGATCGTTCAAATGGAGGCGACCAAAGTTGAAAAAGAAAAAATGGCCCCGGATCCTGCTGGTTTTGCTCGTTGCGGCTGCCGCTGCGGCGTATTTTGTGCCCAAATACCTGCAGCCGCAGGAGCAGACTGCTTTTCTGAGCGGAATGGCGCAGCACACCGTTGGCCGGGGAGACGTTTCTGTGACCGTGACCGGAAGCGGCAAGCTGGAAATGGCCGATACGCTTGAAATTGCACTGCCCACCGGCATTGAGGTGCAGGATGTGTTCGTGGAGACGGGCGATTACTGCGCAGAAGGAGAAATCCTTGCCTCGTTGGACGTCGATTCGCTTTCTGAGCGCGCGGCAGCGCTTTCTGCCGAGCTGAGCGCGCTGGATATGCAGCTGATGGCGCGCAGAACGGTGAGCGAGATCGCATCTCCCGTAAAGGGGAGGATCGTGCAGATCTTCGCGGATGAAAACGACGATGTGATCGAGACCATCAACGAGCATGGCGCGCTTGCGCTGATCTCGACCGACGGCTTGATGCAGGTGGAGATCGAAACGAGCGAAAAGCTGGCTATGAACGCCGAAGTGGACGTGAAATGGAACGGAGGCACGGAAGAGGGCACGGTCGCCGGAAAGACGCAGGGCGGATATGTGATCACATTTGCAGACGAGGACGCGCCTTATCAGGCAGAGGCCGACGTGTATTACAATGTGGAAAAGATCGGTTCGGGCGTGGTGGAGATCCACGAGCCGCTGGCAATCTTTGGCAACGGAGGGACGATCGAAGAGATCCGCAAGGAAGTCGGCGATCAGATATCCGCAGGGACAAAGTTGTTCAGCCTTGTGAACGAGCCGGCGGCAGATTCGTACCGGCAGACGCTCGCGAGCAGAAACGACAAGGCTGAGCAGATGCAGACCGTGCTCGCGCTGCTGTCCGAGCCGTATGTGAAGGCGGAGGAGGCCGGCCTTGTGCAGATGATCGGCATCGAAGAAGGCAAGACGACCGGCTCTGCAGCCGCAGGCAGCGAAATGACGGCCTTTGTGCTGGGCACTGGCGGCGCGGTTTCCATGACGGCCGATATCGACGAGCTGGACATCCGCAAGATCGCCGTCGGTCAGGAAGCTCAGATTACGCTGGATGCGATCTCCGGCGAGACGTTCCGCGCGGAAGTCAGCCGTATTTCGTATGCCGGACAGACGGCGGGCAGCATTACGACCTATGCGGTCGAGCTGACGCTGGATGCGGACGAGAGGCTTTTGCAGGGCATGAACGGCAGCGCGGTGATCCGCACGGAGACGGCGGAAGACGTGCTGATCGTGCCCGTGAAGGCTATTTCGGAAGACGGCGAGGGTGAATACGTCATGCTGCTGAATGCGGACGGAACGCAGACGAAGAAATATATCGAGACAGGCCTTTCCAACGGAACGGACGCGCAGGTGACCGGCGGCCTTTCGCAGGGAGATACGATCGTCTACCGCGCAAGCACGAATATGCTGCTCCAGATGCAGCAGCGCATGATGGAGAATCAGGCGGCGATGTTCGGGGGAGTGCAGGAATGACAGCGAGACCTGTGATCGAAATGAAGGGCGTGAGCAAGGTCTACTCCATCGGCGGAGAGGAAGTGCGCGCGCTGGATAACGCGAGCCTGACCATACGGGAGGGCGAATTTGTAGCCATCATCGGCCCGAGCGGCAGCGGAAAATCGACCCTGATGAACATTATGGGCTGTCTGGACGTGGCCGACTGCGGCGAATATCTGCTGGACGGGCAGTCGATCGAAAAGTATTCCGACGACGAGCTTGCGCGCATACGAAACAGAAAGATCGGCTTCGTGTTCCAGAATTTCAACCTGCTTTCGCGCATGACGGCGGCGGAAAATGTGGAACTGCCGCTGATCTACCAGCGGGTGGGCATGTCCGAACGCAAAAGACGGGCGATGGACGCGCTGCGGCACGTGGGGCTGGAAAGCCGCGCAGGACACAAGCCCACTGAGCTCTCCGGCGGGCAGCAGCAGCGCGTGGCCGTGGCGCGCGCGCTTGCGGCGCAGCCCGCGCTCATCCTGGCCGACGAGCCGACGGGCAATCTTGATTCCAAGACCGGCAAGGATATCATGCAGCTGTTCTGCGAGTTGAACGAGGCGGGCAAGACGATCGTTCTGATCACCCACAGCGAAGCCGTGGCCGCACAGGCGCACAGGCGCATCCGTATCATGGATGGCAAAGTGGAGGAATGCGGCGATGAGACCGCGCCCTTTGCCGGAAAGGCGGGTGAGGGCGTATGATCTTTCAGAGCATGAAAATGGCTTGGGAAGCGATCGTTTCCAACAAGATGCGCTCGTTTCTGACGATGCTGGGCATCATCATCGGCGTGACGGCATTGGTGGTGCTGGTTTCCCTTGTACAGGGCGCGGCAGGCGCGATCACCAGCGAAGTGGAAGCCATGGGCAACGATATGCTCTCGGTGAATATTCTGGACGACAAGGGCTCGCCTATCCGGCTGGAGGATTTGGAGGAGTTGGGCCGGCTTTCGCAGGTGGATCGGATCTCTCCTTCGGGCTCTTCCACAGTGACGGGAAAATATCGCTCGAACGACGCCAGTGTGAACCTGTACGGCGTGACAAACGCATATTTTGAGATACAAGGAATGGAGCTTCTCAGCGGTAGGCTGATCGGCAGGGCTGACAACAACAACCGCAGCTTTGTGGCTGTGCTTTCCGATGCGGCGGCGGACGAATTCTTTGGCGACGCCGATCCGATCGGCCGCACGATCAGCCTGGGCGGCGCTTCGTTTGAGGTTGTCGGCGTGCTGGAAGAGGACGATTCGATGATGTCGGCCATGATGGGCGGCTGCGCGGTGTACGTCCCCTTCACGGTGCAGAGCCGCCTGAGCGGCCAGCCGTACATCCGCTCGTTCAGCGCGTCTGCCGTGGAAAGCACGGACAAGGCGGAGGAAGAGCTGGATCGGGCGCTGATGGCGCGCTTTCAGCAGGATGAGGACGCTTTCATGCTGCTGAACATGTCTTCGATCTCGGAAGCGATGGGCATGGTCACCGGCACGCTTTCCACGCTGCTGGGCTATATTGCGGCGATTTCGCTGCTGGTGGGCGGTATCGGCATTATGAATATCATGCTTGTATCTGTTACGGAACGCACGCGCGAGATCGGCATCCGCAAGGCGATCGGCGCGGGACACAGATCGATCATGGCGCAGTTCCTGATCGAGGCGCTTATGCTCAGTTTGCTGGGCTGCGCGCTGGGCCTTGCGTTTTCGTGGGGCATACTGCAGGCGGCAACGTATCTGTCGAGCGATCTGAGCTTTGGCATGTCGGCAGATGTGGTCGTGCTTGCGGTGTGTTTCTCCTCGGCCGTCGGGCTGATCTTCGGCTTGTATCCGGCCAACAAGGCGGCCAAAAAGCATCCGATCGACGCCCTGCGCTACGAGGGATAAGGAAATTTGCAAAAAGCCCGGAACCCGCAATGCGGCGACCGGGCTTTTCGTGTATAATGGTGTTGAGGTGGATAGATATGCAGAAACGATATGATGTGGCGGCATATATCTGGCCGGCTTATACCGGCGATGAACCCCGCACGCGCATTTTCTGGCCAGAAGGCATGGGCGAATGGCAATCGGTAAAAAGCGCGCAGGCGAAATATCCGGGCCATACATGGCCGCGCAGGCCGCTGTGGGGCTATCAGAACGAGGCGGACCCCTATGTGATGGAAATGCAGATCAACGCCGCGCTCGATCACGGCGTGAATGTGTTCATATACGATTGGTACTGGTACGACAGGCGGCCGTTTCTGGAAAACTGCCTGAACGACGGATTTCTGAAGGCGAAAAACAGCGCGGATATGCGCTTTTACCTGATGTGGGCCAACCACGACGCCATGCAGCTTTGGGACAAGCGCAATTCGCACGACAACAGTACCATAGTATGGCAGGGCAGCGTGGACGAGACGGAATTCAGAAAGATCGCAAAGAGGAACATCGAAAGGTATTTCACGCTGCCGAATTATTACCGGATTGACGGAAAGCCGGTGTTTATGATCTACGATGTGCCGAATTTCGTGAAGGGGCTCGGCGGCGCGGATAACGCGCGCAGGGCGCTGGATTGGTTCCGGGAAGAGGCTGTGCAGGCCGGGCTTCCGGGCATTCACATGCAGTTTGCCATGTGGAACGAGAATACTACGAACGTGAGCGGAGTGGACGGGGGAAAGGACCTGCCCGCGAGCGAATTTGGCGATAAACTTGGGTTTGACAGCGCGACGCATTACCAGTTCGTACATTTTACCGATGTGGGCCGCGCGTACCCTGAAATATTGAAGGACGTGCAGGCGGAATATGAAAAGCTGGATAAGCAGTTTGCGTTCCCGTATTTCCCGCATGTGAGCGTGGGCTAGGACAATAACCCGCGCTATATCGGCTATCACGGGCCGGAAATGCGCGAAACCACGCCGGAAAACATCGAAATTGCGCTGCGCATGGCGAAGGCGTATGCAGACGCGCATCCCGGACAGAGCCCGCTGATCACCATCAACAGCTGGAACGAATGGACGGAGACGAGCTATCTCGAGCCGGACGATATCAACGGATACGGGTATCTGCAGGCCGTGCGGCGCGTGTTCGGCGGAAGGAAGGAGAAATGAGAATGGCTTCGGTACAATATGAACGCAGCCTGTGGCGCGAAAAATACGAACGGTTTGATTTTGTGTTTGAAGGGCGAAAGGCGATCCTTGTGCGGCCGGAAAAAGAGAAGGCAAACGGGCGCTGGCTGCTCAAAACGGTGTATTTTGATGCGTTTCAGGATCTGGAAGAAGCGCTTGTTTCGCGCGGCTTCCACCTGGCCTATCTGGATAACCACAACCGCTGGGGCACGGCGGACGATCTGGACGCAAAAGCGCGCTTTCGCGATCTGCTCGTGCAGGAATTCGGTCTTTCGGAAAAATGCGTTCCCATCGGCATGAGCTGCGGCGGACTGCACGCGATCAAACAGGCGGCGCGGTACCCGGACATGGTGGAAATGCTGTATCTGGACGCGCCGGTGGTGGATCAGCTCTCTTGCCCGATGGGCTTTGGCGTGGGCAGCGGGATCGCCGTATCCGCGCAGCAGGAAATGCTCGACGCGCTGGGGCTGACAAGAGCGCAGATGATCGCCTATCGCGATCACCCGCTGGACAATATTCCGAAGCTGATCGAAAAGCGCATTCCTCTTGTGCTCGTCTGGGGAGATTCCGATACGATCGTACCTTTTGAAGAAAACGGCCTGCATGTAAAGACGGCCTATGAGCAGACGGATATCCCTGCGCTGTTTATCGGGAAAGCGGGCTGTGATCACCATCCGCACGGGCCGTACGATATGCAGCCGGTGATCGATTTCATCATGAACGGAGGAAATGCAGAATGAAAAACGGACAGTGCTGGCTGGACGACAGCGGAAAACTGATTCAGGCGCATGGCGGAATGATCGCGCGCTTTGGAGAAAAATGGTATTGGTATGGGGAGAATAAGGACATCGATAACTGCGTGCGCGACGGGAAGCTGACCACGCGCGTGGACGTTGTGGGCGTGAGCTGCTATTCCAGTACCGATCTGCATTCGTGGCATTACGAAGGGCTTGCGCTTTCGGCTGTAAAAGATGTGCCAGGGCATCCGCTCGCACCGGAGCGCGTGATGGAGCGCCCGAAGGTCATTTTCAGCAAAAAGACCGGCAAATACGTCATGTGGTTCCACTGCGACAGCGCGGACTATACCTTTGCCCATGCGGGCTGCGCTGTGTCTGATACGCCGGAGGGGCCGTTTGAGTTTTTGTATGCAAAGCTGCCCTGCGGGCGCGATTGCCGCGATATGACCATCTACGAAGATCCGACCGACGGGAACGCCTATCTTGTGCACAGCGGCGACTGGAACAAGACGATGTATTTTTCGCAGCTGAACGAGGAGCGAACCGATTTCACCGGCGTGTGCTACGCGCATATGATCAACCAGATGCGCGAGGCCCCGGCGCTGATGTACCATGAGGGCAAGCATTATTGCGTTACATCCGGATGCACGGGCTGGGCGCCCAACAGCGCGCTGTATTCCACCTGCGAGCATATTTCCACCGGCATGCGCCTGATCGACAACCCGTGCGAGGGCGAGAACTACAGGGGCACCTTCGGCGCGCAGAGCACGTACATTTTTGATGCGGAGGGACAGGCGTATCTCATGCTGGACCACTGGAAGCCGCAGGACCTTCGCCATTCGGCGTATTCCTTCCTGCCGATCTCCTTTGAAAACGGCCGCATGACCGTGCGCTGGGTGGACGAGTTCTAAGCTTAGAAAGGTGCGGTTTATCACCCGATACGGGCATGACTTGTGCGCCGTGCAGACGAGTTCTGAGGATATTTACATTTACACGGCTTGCAAAACGGGCCGGGCAGGGGTATAATAGGGAACAGCAATGACGGAGAAATCTGCCTGCATAAAGGTCCAAAGAGAGCGCGTTCACCGGCTGAAAGACGCGCGGCCAGGGGCGAGCAGATCCGGCCTCCCGAGCGTGCAGGCCCAATAAGCCTGCCGGGCAAGCCCGATACAGCTGTCAATGAGATGGCGCCTATGGCGTCAAGCAAGGTGGTACCGCGAAG
>JAFQGN010000017.1 GCA_017398245.1 Clostridia bacterium
CGCGCATGATCTCCTCTTCGTAGCTGCATTCCCACGCGCAGAGGATGCCGCCGAGCACCTGTTCGGTGGGCTGCAAGTGCAGCGGGTTCAGATGGGTAACGGAGGTCTTGGTGGGATGATACCAGGAATAAATATCCCACTGCATGATGTCCTTAGAGTTCCAGAAGAAGCGATTCGGCACGATATACATCGGCTGCCATGCGGCGTTGACGACCTCGAAGCCGTCGGCGACCATGGCGTCGGCAAGGTAATAATACGATTCCCACGCAATGACCAGCACGTCGCGCGAGATCTTGTCCGCGCCCTCCTTCGGGAAGCCTTCCCAGACGATGGGCTTGCGGCCCATTTCCAGCACCAGATCGGTGATTCGGCGCACAAAATCGGAATAGAGTTCGCGTACGCCGGACAGCCCGTTCTCTTCCATATATTTCCGGCAGTCGGCGCAGTTGTTCCAGTGGTTGATCTCGGCCTCGTCCCCGCCGATATGGATATAGCGCGAATTCGGGAACATCTCCATGATTTCCGCGAGGAGCAGCTTCAGGTTTTCCATCAGCCCGGGCTTGCCCGCGCAGATGATATTGTTCTTATGCGCCGTCTTGAAGGCGGTCGGGTCGGCGTCCTCGCCGGGCTCGCCAACGGGCGTGTCGGCAAAGAGTTCGGGATAGGCGTCCACCATGGCCTTGGCGTGGCCGGGCGTTTCGATCTCCGGGATGAGTTCCACGCCGCGCTCAGCGGCATAGGCGTTCAGCTCGGCGATCTGCTCCTTTGTATAATGCCTGCCGGGCGTGGAAAGGCCGGGGAAGACTTCGCTGGGCAGAGTCCACGACTGGGTATCGATAAAATGCAGGTGCAGAAACTTCACCTTATACAGCCAGCACAGGTCCACATAGGCGCGCAGGCACGCAAACGGATGCCACTTGCGCGCAAGATCGACCATCAGCGAGCGATAGGAGCTGTCCGGTCGGTCTTCGATCTGCACGACTGGCGCGCTCACGGCGCCATTTTTCACCTGCAAAAGCTGCAGGAGCGTGGCCATCGCGCAGGAGGCGCCGTCGGTATCGGACGCCCACGCGCGCACACCCTCTTCGCTCACATCGATCCGATACGCTCCGGGCGCGAGCGCGCCGTTTTCCAGAAGCACGAGCCCGCCGGGCGCAGGTTCAAAGGCAATGCCATAAGCCCTTGCGGCATAATCGGTAAACGCGCCGGCGCAGGGCGCAAAGGACGCGCAGGATTCCACTTTGGGCAAAACAGGCACATATACAAAATCGCCGTTCGCGTCCGCCCCGCGGACAACCTTCGGCGTAGGGATGAGGTTCAATTTCGTCACCGTCATATCCGTTCCCTCCTCAGTTTCGGGGTCTGTCCTTATGATATCACAAAAGAGAGCGCTCCTGCGCGGAACGCTCTCTTTTTTTTCAGCGGGTTTTGGGCCTTCTTTTTTCTTACTGTCCATGGAGCGGGCGACGGCGCAGCGGAGGCAAACCTTTGGTTTGCCCGTCCGGCGTCCGCCGGACGTTCGCCGGGCGGATCGCAGATCCGATCGGCGGCGCTGCGCCCCCGTTGGGGAAGGTCCGGAGGGGGCGCGCCCTCTCCGGCAGGGCGCGGGGCATGGCCCCGCGCGGCAGGGGGTGCAGGGGGATGTGCCCCCTGCAGGGGCTGACCCCGCGTTATTCCTCGATGGGATCGGGCTGGAGCACGCCGTCGATATAGACCTGCTTCACCGTGGTGCTGATCTCGAACGGGCAGCCGTCGGTCACGACGATATCGGCGTCCTTGCCCACTTCCAGAGAGCCGATGCGGTCCGCCGCGCCGATATGCTTGGCCGGGTTAATGGTAATGGCCTTGAGCGCGTCGAACGGATCCATACCGCTCTTTACGGCAAAGCCCGCGCACTGGGCCAGATACTTCTGCGGAATGACCGGAGAATCGGTAATGATGGAAACCTGGCAGCCGGCCTTGGCGAGGATGCCCGGGGTGGTCCAGGATTTGTTGCGCAGCTCGAATTTACTTGCGTGGCCAAGGCTCGGGCCCACGGCCAGCGGCACGTTTTCCTCGGCGAGGAGATCGGCCACGAGGTGGCCCTCGGTGACGTGCTCAAGGGTGATGTTCACGTCAAATTCCTTCGCGATACGCAGCGCGGTGAACAGATCGTCCGCCTGATGGGCATGCGCCTTTAGCGGGATCTTCTTCTCCAGCACAGGGATCAGCGCGTTCATCTTCATATCGAAGGCGGGCATCTTGGCCGGGTCGCCCTCGGCGGCGTCCACCTTCCTCTTATATTCCTTCGCCTTGAACAGCGCCTCGCGCAGCTTGGAGGCGGTGCTCATGCGGCAGGAGATGCCCTTGTCGCGATAGCAGCGCTTCGGGTTTTCGCCAAAGGCGCACTTCATGGCCGCTTCCTTGATCAGGCACATATCGTCCACGCGCCTGCCCACAGGCTTGATGACGGCGAAGGTGCCGCCCAGAACATTCGCGCTGCCCGGGCCCACGCACAGGGTGGTCACGCCGGCTTCGCGCGCCTCTCGAAGGCTCTTATCAAAGGGCTGGATGCCGTCGATCGCGCGCAGCTGCGGGCTGACGGAATCGCCCATTTCGTTATAGTCCGCGCCTTCATAGCCGATGCCGTAGCCGTCCAGACCGATATGGCCGTGCGCCTCGATAAAGCCGGGGTACACGTTCAGGCCGGAAATATCCACCACCGTCGCATCCTGCGGCACGGGCAGAGAGGGGCCAATTTTCGTAATTTTGCCGTTGTCGATTTCGATATCTGCAATATAGGGTTCCCTGTTGACTGCATCGTGAATGAGGCCGCCCTGAAGAATACGCATAAACATTCCAACCTTTCTGCAAGAAAATTCGGGTATACATGCATTGTAGCCCATCTGCACGCGAAACGCAAGCGCAAGCAGCCCTGTTTTTCCGCGCAGCGCCGCAAGATATCCGCCAATGGCGAACATTCGTCCCCCCGCGCAGGTCGTTCGCGCCGCATTATTCGCCTTTCGCAATGCTTTTTCAGACGCTTTGCTTCCCACATCACTCATTTTTATGAGTACCAGTCCTTTTATGCGAATGTTTGAACCGTTTTCGTCGCTTTGCGTTCCGATTTTCGACAAAATTGCGTTGACAAAGGCGGGCTATGCTGATATTATACTGAATTAAATTCAATGCAAATTGGAGGCAAAAAACTATGAAGCATTCCCGTTTCGTATCTCTCGTTATCGCTTTTGTGATGACTGTGATGATGTGCGTTCCCTTCGGCGCGATGGCCGCTGAAGATACCATCAAGATCGGTCACATCGCCCCCGAGACCGGCGACGTGGCCGTGTACGGCCTGGCCGTGCTCAACGGCGTGCAGCTGTATGTGAACGAGCTGAACGCAGCCGGCGGCATCAACGGCAAGCAGGTCGAGCTGATCCACTACGACGACAAGGGCGACGCCACCGAGGCCATGAACGCCTACAACAAGCTGATCTATTCCGACGAAGTGGACGCGCTGATCGGCCCGGTCACCTCCACCCCCACCTTCGGCGTTGCGGAAGCCTCTGCCTATGACAACGTTCCGGGCATCACCGCCACCGCCACCCATCCCGACGTGACCACCTACGGCTCCAACTACTTCCGCGCCTGCTTTGAAGACCCCTTCCAGGGCGGCACCATCTGCTCCTTCGCTGCGAAGGAACTGGGCGCCAAGACTGCGGCCATCATCTACAACAACGGCGATTCCTATTCCATCGGCCTGGAAGCTTCCTTCTCCGCCCGCGCGGCTGAGGAAGGACTGGAGATTGTCGCCAGCGAAGCCTATGGCAAGGGCGATGTGGACTTCAAGGCCCAGCTGACCAACATCCTCGAAAAGAACCCGGACGTGCTCTTCCTGCCCGATTACTACAACAACGTCTACATGATCTGCTCTCAGGCGCGCGACCTCGGCTTCACCGGCACCTTCCTGGGCGTTGACGGCGCGGACGGCCTGCTGGAGATCGAAGGCGCGGACGCCAACGTGGTCGAGGGCATGTACTTCCCGAACCACTATTCCACCCAGTCCGATTCCGAGCTGACCCAGGCCTTCATCAAGAACTACACCGACACCTACAGCGCTGCCCCGAACGCCTTTGCCGCCCTGGCCTATGACGCGGCCAAGATCATGTGCAACGCCATCAAGACCGCCGAAGACAACGGCGCCGTGATCAACGGCGAGGAAAGCTATCAGGCGATCATCGACGCGCTGGCCTCCACCGATATCGTCGGCGCTACCGGCTCGATCACCTTCGACGAGAACAACAACCCCATCAAGGAAGTGTGCATCATCCAGATCACCGGCGGCGAGTACGTGTTCTGGGGCAACTATTAATCGGCATTGTCCGGCCCGTTCGGGCGATCCGTATCGCGCAGCGCAAGCGGCCATATACCGGCTCCTGCAGGCAAAAATGTTGTCTGAAAGGCGCAAAAACGGCCCTTTGCTATGGCGCAGTTAACCAAAGTACTGTATAATCATTCAATACCGATGCAGCGAGGCGTTTCGGCGTCTCGCTGCTTTCGGGTTCAGGAGCGTATCCCTCGGGGGAAGAAGTTTACGGAAGCAGGGGATCAAAAGCATGGTATTCTTAATGCAGATCATCAACGGAATACAGATCGGCGCGATCTACGCGCTGGTCGCGCTGGGCTACAGCATGGTCTACGGCATCGTCAAGCTGATCAACTTTGCACACGGAGACATCATCATGGTGGGCTCCTACGCGGTGCTGCTTTTGATGACCAAGCTCGGCCTGCCCGCATGGGCGGCGGTGCTGGGCTCGGTGGCCATTTCCGCAATGCTGGGCATGACGATCGAAAAGGTGGCCTACAAGCCGCTAAGGCACAGCGCGCGCATATCGCTTCTGATCACAGCCATCGGCGTGAGCTTCCTTTTGCAGAACCTTGCGCAGCTGTTCTTCGGCGCGGATTCGCGCATGTTCTCCAACCTGTTCCCGGGCAGCCAGTCCATCGGCGCGCTGACTCTGACGAACGTTTCCATCGTGACCGTCGCCGTGTCCGTCGTGATCATGATCGGCCTGACGATTCTGGTGAGCAAGACCCGCATCGGCAAGGCCATGCGCGCCGTTTCGGAGGACAACGATGCCGCGCTGCTGATGGGCATCAATGTGAACAATACCATCTCGTTCACCTTCGGCCTGGGCTCTGCGCTGGCGGCCATCGCCGCGGTTCTGTATTCCTGCGCCTACAGCCAGATCTCGCCCACGATGGGCTCCATGCTGGGCCTGAAGGCGTTCGTCGCGGCGGTGCTGGGCGGCATCGGCTCCATGCCGGGCGCGGTCATCGGCGGCTTGCTGATCGGCATTGCCGAAAGCCTGACCAAGGGCTATATCAGCTCTTCCCTTGCCGACGCGGTGGTGTTCGGCATTCTGATCGTGGTGCTGATGATCAAGCCCACGGGCCTGCTGGGCCGCAAGATCAACGAAAAGGTTTGAGGTGACGGATATGCAAAAGAAGATTTTCAAAAGCACGCCTTCGCGCTATATCCTCAATACCGTTTGTCTGGCCGCGCTGTTCACCGTTGTGCAGGTGCTGATCTCCACCAAGACCATCAACCGCTACAACAGCGAACTGCTGATCCAGATCTGCTACAATATCATCC
>JAFQGN010000018.1 GCA_017398245.1 Clostridia bacterium
AAAAAATAGCAGACTTTAGTCTGTAAGCAAAAGAACAAGACCGAATTCTGTTTTGTGCAGAAATCGGTCTTGTTTGTATAAAGAAATGAAAGTGAAATAATAAAAACATACCTATTTAAAATATGCGCAAAGAATATGGTCGGTTTATGCAATTATACATGTAAGTTGGCCGCCATGGAAAGAAAAACAGCGCGAAAAAAGATTGACGCATCTATCGAGAAGTGCTAAAATGAACATGTGAACGATGGTTCAAATGAAAGGAGGCGCTTTGGTGGAAGACAGATACAATGCCGAGTGCTGCGAATTCATGCATGTGCACGATGAGATCGTGGAAAAGGTGGCCAAGGTGATGCCCAGCGAGGACACGCTTTACGACCTGACCGAGCTCTTCCGCATCTTTGGCGATTCGACCCGCGTGCGCATCCTGTATGTGCTGCTCGTTTCGGAAATGTGTGTGTGCGATATCGCAAAGCTGCTTGGTATGACGCAGAGCGCGATCTCGCACCAGCTCAAGGCGCTCAAGAACGCGAAGCTGGTCAAGTCCCGGAGGGACGGCAAAACGGTGTTTTATTCGCTGGCAGACAGTCACGTCAGCGCGATCATGAACCAGGGCCTGGAACATGTTGAAGAATAACGAAAGAGGGGCGTTTTACCAATGAAGAAGAAATTTCAGCTGAAGGATCTCGACTGCGCCAATTGCGCTGCCAAGTTTCAGAATGCGATCGAGAAGATCGAAGGCGTGCATAGCGCAAGCGTCAATTTCATGCTGCAAAAGCTGACCATCGAGGCGGACGACGCGCGCTTTGCTGCCATCATGGACGAAGTCGTGGCCGTGGGCAAGAAGGTCGTTCCGGAGTGCGAGGTCGTGCGCTGAGCGCTGAAGCAGGCTGATTGCGCACGCGCGGCCATCGCATAGAGTTGAACACACGCGAAGAATACAGCTCGCGCTGCGGGCTTTGGCAGGGCGCGTGTCGGGCAGAACGATAGAATAGAAAACCCCCGCGCCGGCGCTGTCGGGACGGGGGTTTCCATGTACACAGAAAGGCTGCTGCATCATGAAAAGGTGGATCACGGAGCTTTCGAAAAAGGAAAAGAAGGAGATCGGGCGCATCCTCTGCGCGGCCGCGCTGTTCGCTCTGGCGTATACGCTGCCCTTGCAGGGCGTATGGGCTGCGCTTGCGTTCCTCGTGCCCTATGCGCTCATCGGGCGCGATGTGCTCCTGCGGGCCGTGCGCAATATCCGCAACGGGCAGGTGTTTGACGAAAACTTCCTCATGGCCGTCGCGACTGTCGGCGCGTATGCCATCGGCGATTATCCCGAGGCCGTGTTCGTCATGCTGTTTTATCAGGTGGGCGAGCTGTTTCAGGATATCGCCGTGCGCCGTTCGCGCGCGTCCATTGCCGATCTGATGGACATCTGCCCGGAGAGCGCGAATATCGAGCGCAACGGCGAGCTGGAAGAGGTCGACCCGGACGAAGTGGAAGTGGGCGATACCATCGTCGTGCGCCCGGGCGAAAAGATCCCGCTGGACGGCGTGGTCATCGAGGGCGCGAGCTCTCTGGAGACCAGCGCGCTCACGGGCGAGGCCATGCCGCGCGAGATCGGCGTTGGCGACAGCGTGGTCAGCGGCTGCGTGAATATGAACGGCGTGCTGCGCGTGCGCGTGGAGAAGGCGTACGAAGATTCCACCGTCAGCCGTATTCTGGAAATGGTGGAGGAGGCCAGCGAGCGCAAGGCAAAGAGCGAGCAGTTCATCACCAAATTCGCGCGCTATTATACCCCCGCTGTGGTCTTTGCTGCGCTTGCCCTCGCGCTGATCCCGCCCATTTTTGTGGGCAATTTTGCCGAGTGGTTCCATCGCGCGCTGCTGTTCCTGGTCATTTCCTGCCCCTGCGCTCTGGTCATTTCGGTTCCGCTGGGCTTTTTCGGCGGGATCGGCGGCGCTTCCCGCAAGGGTGCGCTCATCAAGGGCGGCAACTATATGGAGACCCTCGCCGCGGCGGACACGATCGTCTTTGACAAGACCGGCACGCTCACAAAGGGCAGCTTTGCCGTGGAGCATGTCCTGCCGCAGCCCGGGATAGAAGCCGATGCGCTTCTGGAGGCGGCCGCGCTGTGCGAGTGCTATTCGAACCACCCCATTGCGCTCTCGCTGAAAAAGGCGTACGGCAAAAAGGCGGACGACAGCCGCGTGACCGACGTGCAGGAGATCTCCGGCTGCGGCATCGTTGCCAAGGTCGATGGAGTCGAGACCTGTGCGGGCAACTGGAGGCTCATGCAGCAAAAGGCAGGCGTTTCCGGCGAAACGCCAGAGGCAGAGGGCACGAGCGTGCATGTCGCCATCGGCGGGAAGTACGCGGGCCAGATCGTGATCGCAGACAGCATAAAGCCCGGCGCGGCGGAGGCGATCGCGCGCCTGCGCAGCCTTGGCGTAAAAAAGACGGTTATGCTCACGGGCGACGGCGAAGCCGCGGCGCAGAAAATCGCGCGCCAGCTCGGGCTGGATGAATACCGCGCGGGCCTGCTCCCGCAGGACAAAGTGGCCTGCATGGAGCAGATCCTTTCCTCGGCTAAGGGAAAAGTGGCCTATGTGGGCGACGGCATCAACGACGCGCCTGTGCTCACGCGCGCGGACGTCGGCCTTTCCATGGGCGCGCTCGGCTCGGACGCGGCCATCGAAGCGGCGGATGTGGTGCTCATGAATGACGAACCGGGCGCGATCGCCGTGGCGATCGGCATTGCACGCAAGACTATCGGCATCGTGCGGCAGAACATCGTCTTTGCGCTTGCGGCGAAAGGCGTCGTGCTGGTGCTGGGGGCGTTCGGCGTCGCGCCGATGTGGCTTGCCGTCTTTGCGGATGTCGGCGTGGCCTTCATCGCCATCCTCAATTCCATGCGAGCCCTGCGCTGAAGGCTGTTTATAGGAATGATCGGGGAGACCTTTTTCTTTGGGAAAAGAAAAAGGTCTCCCCGAACCCATCTAAAAAGAAACCGATTAGGGTATATTTGAATGAACAGCCTTCTGACTGCCGTGCTGAAAAAAACACTATATACCAAATGCTGTTTTGCGGGCAGAACACGCTGATACAGTGCGTATGAAAAATCCCCCTCGGACGCATGTCCAAGGGGGATTTCTGTTTTTATTTCCTTGCGATCGTCGTATCGAGGTGCACTGTGCCGTCCGGCCCGGTCATGCGCACGCGCAGGCCGTCCTCCGTCAGGTCGATCGCCGCGCCGGTCAGCTCGCGCTCTTTGTTCCGGGAAGAGCCGACCACCGTGGGGAAGATCTGGCCGTATTTATCCTCGCCGTCGCCGGGCAGAATGATATCGTAGCGGTGCATATGCCCGCAGATGAGCGCGTCGATCTGCATTTCGTTCAGCAGCTGCGTCCAGCGGCGGTAGGTCTCCTGCTCGATGTTGAACGGCGCTTCAAACGAACGCGTAAATGGGATATGGCAGATCGCGATGCGGTAGAGCGCGTCTTTCCATGCGCCGGAGGATGCGACCTCTTCCAGGAACGCAGTCTCGCGCTGGCGATAGGGCTCGAAATCGACCGTGTCGCCGTACTCGATGCCCGCATCCGGCTTGTCCTCGCCGCAGTCCAGCGACACGCCGAACAGATCCCCCGTGCAGAAGGTGAAGAAGGTGTTCCCGTGCACCGTGGGGATCAGCTCGGGCAGGATGCACGCCGCCGGGCCGCGCGTATCGTGGTTGCCGCGTGCGAACAGGATCGGCCTCTCGCCGCCGGTCACCTGTTCGTTGATCTTGAACAGCAGATACAGATCTTCCGCGCTGGTGTTGTGGTCGGCAATATCGCCGTTGAACACCAGCGTATGCTCCGGAAACTGCTTTGCACAGGCGACGGCATGTGCGTGATCCCCGTGCGTATCGGCAATGTGATACAGCTTCACGCCGCCTTCGGTCTCCATCGGCGCAAAGGAAAACGCCTTGCTTTCCACTTCGTCGTGCACCGGGTAATAGGGCAGGCGGTCTTCCATCGTCGCAAAATGCACGGTGTATCCGCGCGCTTTGTCGAGCTCGGCCATCGGCACGCACACGCGGTGGTGCACGTCCTTCCAGCGCATCAGGCCGGTGCTCGAGTCCGCGTATTTTTTATCGCCGACCGTGACCCATGCCATGCCGGGCTTCTCTGTTGCAAAAATGATCTGGTATTCCTCGCCGGCGATGTACACGCACGGCGCAAACAGCAAACTCTGCCCGCTCCGGCGGCAGCGGCGGCGCCGTAAGGCGATGTGCACGCACGGCGCAAACAGCAAACTTTTCATTTTTCTCACCCCTGTTGAACATGTTCCGGCCATATTGTACCGCGGAAACAGGCCTTGCGCAATGCGTTACAGCGCGGGCGGGGGCACGCTTTCGCAGAGTTTTTCGATGGCCAGAGCGGCGCAGTACAGCCGCGCCTCATCTGCGCCGTACAGAATGAGCCCGCGCGGCGCGCTGTCCTGCTCCCTTTTGCACATTTTAAGAGCAACGGATGGCAGGCCCAGAAAATGCATGATATTTGTCGGCCC
Source organism: Clostridia bacterium (assembly GCA_017398245.1). The sequence goes on from JAFQGN010000018.1 coordinate 4,534, forward strand.
GGTCATGACGACCGCGTCGTATGGCGAGAGCAGCTTCTGCACTTCCTGCTGCATTTCTGCCCGTGCGCGCATGGCGCTTGCATAGGCCTCGTCGCCCGTGGAACATGCCAACGCTTCTTCCAGCAGGCTGATCCCGTAGGGCATCTGTTCGGGATTTTCCCGGTACATCCGAACGATCTGCGAAAGCGTCCGCACGCTGCAATCGGCCTTTTCCAGATACTCTTCCAGATCTTCCCGGAATTCGCAGCGCATGATATCGCGCATCGCGGGCACCGGCGGTTCGAACACCTCGCCAAACTGCGCGCCGGCGGCTTTCAGACGGTCAAACAGCTGCCTGCAGCATTCCGTCTGTTCCCCGGAAACGTTCTCCTGCCGGGAGGTATTCACGGCAATGCGCAATGCGGAGACTTCCGCTGGAACGATGTGCGGCAGCGGAGCATCCTGCATGGCGGAGAGGAGCATGAGCGCGTCCTCAAAGGTACGGGTCATCGGGCCCGCGCTGTCCAGCGTGTGCGCAATGGGGACGATCCCCTCCGCGCTCAGCGTGCCTGCGGGCGGTTTCAGACCGGTCACGCCGTTGGCCGTTGCACAGGCGATCACGGAAAAGCTCGTGTCCGTTCCGACTGCGAGCGCGCAAAGCCCCGCCGACATTGCAACGCCGGAGCCGCTGCTCGAGCCGAGCGGATCGCAGGCGGAATCGTATGCATGCACCACCTGCCCGCCCAGAGAACTGAACCCGTTGGGCATGCCTTTGGTCGTATAATTGGCAAATTCGGTCATGTTCGTCTTGCCAAGGATGATCGCGCCGTTTTTTCGAAGATTTGCGACGATCGGCGCATCCTTTTTCGCAATGTTTCCCGCAAGAGCAAAGCTGCCTGCGGTCGTGGGCAGCCCTTCCACGTCGATATTGTCTTTGACCAGCACGGGCAGGCCCCAGAGTGGCTTCGTCCCGTCGTCTCCGGCGCGATCCATCGCCCGCGCCTGTTCCATGGCATTCGGGTCCAGACAGGCGATCGCATTCAGCGCGCCCTTGCCGCCAAAACGCGCGATGCGCCCGAGATAATGCGCGGTCAGCTCTTCGCAGCAGATCTCTCCCTTGGCCAGCAGCTGCCTCAGCTGCGCGGCGCTGTGCAAATGCAGTTCCATCCCATCGCCTCCCTTTTCTTCTATTATAAAATCCCCTGCAGGTTTCCACAAGCAAAAAACGGCCTGCCCGCAACGGGACAGACCGATAGAACTTATTCAAAAAACGGACGGATACGCTTTGCGATCGCGCCGAACACGGGCCCAACGCAGAACCCGGTGATCAGCGTGACCAAGCCGATCGTTCCGCCCAGCAGAAAGCCGATGGCCAGAACGAGCAGATCCCACCCCAGGCGAACGATGGAAAACGGCTTTTTCAGCCGCTCGGCAATCACCTGCGGCATGGCGTCGTAGGGCGAAACGCCCATATCCACCACCATGTACAGCGCGACGGACATCAGAAACAGCGCCATCGTCGGCGCGAACACGATCAGCTTCACCGCCATCGTTTCGCCTGCCAGCGGGTGCACGCGGTTGATGATCCATGTCACGAAATCGGCCGAATAGCCGACCATCACCATGTTTGCGACCGAGCCGACGCCCATGCGCCGGATCTCGCCCAGCAGCACGAGGATCAACAGCAGGATCGCATTCATTGTCAGCAGCCAGTTGCCGTAGCTCCAGCCGATGAGCCGGCTCACGGCCAGATTCATCACCGAGCACGGGTCTGTGCCGAACCCGAGCTGGTCGAACACCGCGACCCCTGTACCCATCAAAAATACGCTGAGCATCAGCGCGGCCAGCCTTCGGCCGATGCGGGGCCTGTCAAACAGCTTTTGCATTTCCATCCGTCCCTTTTGCAGTCGTTTTGCGAAACGAGCGCATTATAGCATGCCTGCACGCCAGCGGCAATCTTTTCAGGCCGTAATCTTAGAAAAATTCATATCGTACCCCATAGTATCCCTAATTGATTTCTTTTCGAGGGGGTTCGGGGGAGTACTTTTCTTT
>JAFQGN010000180.1 GCA_017398245.1 Clostridia bacterium
CCGTTTTTTTGATATGGCAGAATATTTTTCACATGCCCCAAAAAGGCGCATGCTATCCCCGTTCACATTGTCTTTGCGCTTTTACAAATCCGCTTCACGTGCTATAATAGAAGACGCAACACAAAAAAGCGTCCACGCACATAGACACAAAATGATTATACCTCATTTCGGACGTTTTGAAAAGGGATTTTTATATCAAACCATCCAATTTAAGGAGCAAAATTATGCAGGTCTGCGGCGTCATATGTGAATACAACCCCTTCCACAAGGGCCATGCGCTGCACCTTGAAAGGGCAAGGGCGCTCTCGGGGGCGGATTATATCGTCTGCGTGATGAGCGGCAGCGTCACCCAGCGCGGCGCATTCGCCCGCCATGACAAGTGGACCCGCGCCCGCATGGCGCTTGAGTCCGGCTGCGACCTGGTCATCGAGCTGCCCGCGCGCTTTGCCTGCTCCCCCGCCGAGGAATTCGCCCGCGGCGGCGTAGGGCTGCTGGACGCCCTGGGCGTCGTAACCCATCTGTCCTTTGGCTGCGAGGAGCAGGCGCTGCCGTTTCTGCGCAAGGCCGCCGAAATGCTCTCCGGCGAATCGGCTGAATTCAAAGCGGCGCTTCGCGCCCATCTCAATCAGGGCCTGGCCTATCCCCGCGCCCGCGCGCTCGCCGCGCAGCAGACCAGCGGCATTGAAAACCTGGAAGCGATGATCTCTCTGCCCAATGCATCTTTAGCCATCGAATACCTGCGCGCCCTGCCGAAGCATATGCAATCCGTGCCCGTCGTGCGCGAGGGCGCGGGCTATCATGACGAAGCGCTGGCCGCGCTTTCCAGCGCGACGGCCGTTCGCGCATCGCTTGCCCGCGGCGAGCTTGCCCCGGCGCTGGCCGCCGTGCCCTGGCCGGAGCTGCTCGAAAAGGCCGAAGCCCGCCTCGATATCCACAAAGAGGACGCGCTCACGCAGGCGCTGCTCTATCGCCTGCGCACGATGAGCGCCGAAGCCCTTCGCGGTATCGCCGGCATGGACGAGGGGCTGGAATACCGCTTCCTTGCTGCTGCGAAAACCGCGCGCACACGCGACGAGCTCATCCTCGCCGTCAAATCCAAGCGCTACACCTACGCGCGCCTGTCGCGCATCTGCATGAATATTCTGCTGGACGTAACGAAGGATTTCGTCCGCGAGAACCGGAATCCGACCTATGCCCGCGTGCTGGGCTTCAGGCGCGAGGCGCAGCTTTTACTTCGCGACATCAAGAATCATGCGTCCATTCCGCTGATCACCAAGTCCGCCGACTATGAAGACCCGCTCTTCGCGCTGGACATTCGCGCGCAGGATCTGTGGTCGCTGGGCTGCGCCGCGCCCATACTTCAGCAAAGCGGAAGAGACTATCGCACAAGCCCTGTCGTTCTGTGAATCATCCCTGCCGATCCACCTGAAAACGCAAGGCACGGCGCAAGCCGTGACGGAAGGAGTTTTATGCGCATCTTCGCCGTTCCCGCCGCGCTGCTGCTGGCCTGCTGTCTGTATATGCCGCTGCCCGCCGCCGAGGATTTTCTCTTTCGCCTGATCCGCCGCGCCTATGCCGCTGCGCTTCGCCCATTCACCCGACGCACAGGCGAAACCGACGACGCGCATGCGCTGGCCGCGAGCTTCCTGCTGCTTTTTGGCGTGCTCATGCTGCTGGGCGCAATACATCCGCTGGTTTCCATGGTGCTCATGGCGCCCGCGTTCACAGGGCTCACCGTTCTGCCCCGCTGCGCAGGCGTCAAGGATGAGCTGGATTCCGGCAAGTACGCCCGCGACATCCCGACCTACGAATCGCTTGTGCGCAGCACCTGTGCGTCCCTCGCCCCGGCGTTCATCCGTGGCGTCATCGCGCCGATGATCCTGTGCGCGCTGGGCATGCCGCTGCATCTGGGCGCGGCCTTCGGCGGCGTCTATACGGCGCTTTGCGCGCTTAACGATCAGCCGGTCGCCGTGCGGATCGTATCTGCGATCCATCGCATCTGCGAGCGTATTTTTATCTTCTTTCTCAAGCTCTGCGCCGGCGCTGTCGGCCGCAATCCCCTGCGCACAAAGGGCAAGTCCGCCGAGGACCGCCTGCTGAGCATCCTCTCCATCGCCCCGGGTGCCGCCGATTCGCGCGCGCCCATGGCCGGCGATATCGCGCAGGGCGTCTTCCTGTGCGCCTTCTCAAGCGCCATTCTCTGCTTTGCTTTGTGCGCGCTGGGATTTGTGCTGTGCAGATGACAAAAACGATACGCATAAAAAAAGCTCCACAGCTGTGGAGCTTTTTTCTTTGGGGTTACGTTAGGGCTGCCGCCCTAAGACCTGCTCGGGGACATTGTCCCCGAACCCCTTCTTTGCTTCGCACTTGCTTTAAGCAGACTTACGCTTCGCAAGCGCCGCGATCTTCGTCAGGCCGAGCGCGCACAGCGGAATCATGTAGATCATGTACGGATAGATGTACTGGCTCTTCGCCTCCATCAGCGTATGGAACAGGAAGCCGCCGATCACCGCCACCGGCAGCACCATCGCCGCCGCATTCTTCCTGCGCACAAACAGGCTGCCCGTGCCGATGC
>JAFQGN010000181.1 GCA_017398245.1 Clostridia bacterium
CGCACAACGCCCGCGGTGAACCGTTTTTCATCGTACAGATCGATCTTCATTTTTTCGCCCCTTTTCTTTATTTCTGGTGGAGTTCGTTGCAGGAAAGCAGGCCGTAGGCCGATTCGGCGGACTGCACGGCGCGCACGACGGCCCGCTGCATGGCAAGGGCCGCCATCGCGCCAATGGCGTTGACATTGCAGGGAAGATCTCCCACGGAAAGGGCATAGATGCTGTCTCCATCGGCTGTGGTATGCACGGGGCGGATGGCGCGGGCATAGCCGTTGTGCGCCATGCCGGCAACCTTGCACAGCTGGGCTTTGGGCAGCTTCGCATTGGTGACAACGACGCCGATGGTCGTGTTTGCGGAGGCGAGCTGGGCCATGCGGTCCATATCGCCGAGGAGCTCTTCCACCGTGCTGCACAGGCCGGTTTTCTCTTGATTGAGCAGGCCGGCGATCTGGTTTGCGTGTTCGTCGTAAATATCGCCGAGGGCATTCACCGCGACGAGCGCGCCGACTTTGATGCCGCCGGCCTCGAGGGCATAGGTTCCGAAGCCGGATTTCATGGCGCGTTCCATGCCGCGGTATTTGCCGACGGAACAGCCCGTACCCACGCCGACATTGCCCTGCGCCGGAGAGGAATTGGAGGCGTTTTCGCAGGCGCGATAGGCCATGGCTGCATCGGGCCGGACATCGTACCGACCGACGCCAAGATCGAACACGCAGCTTTGGCTCACCAGAGGCACGCGCAGCGGACCGACGGCAAAGCCCTCTCCCCTCTCCTCCAGATATTTCTGCACGCCTCCGGCTGCATCCAGACCAAAGGCGCTGCCGCCGGAGAGCAGAACGGCGTTGATGCCTTCTGCTGCGGCAAGGGGCGAGAGGATCTGCGATTCGCGCGAGGCAGGGCCTCCGCCGCGCACATCGAGTCCGGCAGGGCTCATTGTATCGCACAGGATAACGGTGCAGCCCGTGGCGGCCTGTTCGTCCTGCGCGTGGCCGACCTTGAAGCCGCCCACCTGCATGATATCGATCTCGCGCATTCAGTTGTCCTCCTCTTCAAATACAAACATGGACGGCGGATTATACTTGGTGAAGAAATCGCGCAGGGAGCCGCGATAGATCCTGTCCGACGTATCGGGGCCGTTTTTCAGGAATTCGGCCGCATAGGCGATATGACAGGCTGCGCCGACGGGGAGGGCTTCTTCATCGGGCTCGAAGCATTCGTTGTGGTTGCGGGCGGTCATGCCCTTTTCCTCGTTGCAGATGCCGACGAAAACATAGGCGCCCGGCCAGATGGCGGCGGTCAGGCAATGGCTCTCGCTGGCCATATTCGCATTGCAGGAGAGCACGTTTTCCGCGCCGAGGGCTTCGGAGAGGACGGTTTTACTGAAAGATGTGCAGGCCGGGTCGTTTTTCAAGGTGAGAGTGGGCCTGCGGATGGCGTATTCCGCGCGGCAATGGTAGAGCTCGGCGGTCAGATCGACCGTGCGGACGAGCTCTTCCCAGACGCGAAGGGCGTCGGCATCGTTCAGGACGCGGAAGGAGCCGGCGAATTCCAATTCCCCGGGGATGATATTGCCGACCGTACCGGCCTGCACCTTGCCCACGGAAAATACCATGCCGTCGTACGGATTGGCAAAGCGCATGCGCAGAGACTGCATAGAATTATAGATGGCGACGAAGCAATCGATCGGATTGACCCCTTCGGACGGCGCGGAGCCGTGCGCCGCCTTGCCGATGAGTTTGATGCGGAAGGGGATGGCTCCGGCCATGGCCGCGCCCTGCGCGATCTCGATTTTGCCGGTGGGCGCAGTCGGGAAGACATGCATGCCGAAGCTGGTGTCGGGCTGCAGGCCGTGTTCAAAGGCCCATTTGAGAAGATAGGCGATGTTGCCGCCGCCCTCTTCCCCGCGCTCAAACATGAGCACGACGCGACCTTCCAGTTCGTTTTCCATCGCCTTGAGCGCCTTTGCCGCGCCCAGCAGCATGGCGGCGTGGCAATCGTGCCCGCAGGTGTGGGAGACGCCATCGACCTTGGAGACGCAGACCTTGGGCTTTCCGCCGCCGTTGAGCGGGGATTCCTGCCCGGGGAGAGCGTCGATATCGGCGCGCAGGAGCACGGTGCGGCCGCGTTTTTCATCGCCGAGAAAGGCAAAGACGCCGCCGTTTTTCACATTTACGAACGGTATATCCATATCCGAAAGCTCTTTGCAGATGGTATCGACGGTTCCGTCTTCCTGTTTCGACAGTTCCGGATGTTCATGAAAAAGCCTTCGCAGGCGCACCATGTATTCCTGCTGCGCGAGCGCCATTTGTGTATAGGAATGCAAGCGGATCAACTCCTTCAAGAAGGAGTATACCAGTTTTCGAAGGCGATGAAAAGAGCCTGTGCGGGCCCTTTGCCGCGCATTGATGCATGCAGGCTCGGTATGAGAATGGCCTGCTGCTGTTCCGGATGCAGTGCGCAGCAAGCGGCGCAAGGGATGGCAGGCACTTGGGCGCGTGAAAACTTGGTATGAAAAGAGCCTGCGCAGCATTGCGCAGGCTCTTGCAGTATTAAGCGGTAAAGGCGCTGGACGTGGCCTCGTCCTCATACTGACGGGTATAGAGGCTGTAATAATGGCCCTTGGCCTTGAGCAGTTCCTCGTGGCGGCCGCGCTCGATGATCTTGCCGTCCTTGACGACGAGGATGAGATCGGCGTTCTTGACGGTGCTCAGGCGGTGCGCGATGACCAGAGA
>JAFQGN010000182.1 GCA_017398245.1 Clostridia bacterium
ATCTACGCGCTGGACAAGGTAGCCCCCGGTACGGCGAACGACGACACGCTGCTCTACGGCGTGGAAGTCAAATTCTACAATATGGAAGTGGAAGTGGACGAGAAGCTGGAAAGCCGCCACAAGGGCCTGTACATCATCGGCGACGGCAGCGGCATCACCCATTCCCTCTCCCATGCCTCGGCCAGCGGCGTGCACGTTGCGCGCAACATTGCAGAGCACATCTAAACAGAAACCCCGTCCTGTGCACGCGCACCGGGCGGGGTATTTTTTCTTATATCCGGATATCTACCGCATACTCTTCGTCGATGTAAATGCAATTGACACCGTGTTCTTGCGCAAGGGCAAGCATCTGCGCGTTGTCGGAGAGCACATTCTCCATAGTGCAGTCCGCATCGTCCATGCGGCGTTCGACGACGCCGGCGTACTTTTTGATATCAGCAAAATGCTTGCGGATATAGGATTCGCTCATCACGAGGCAGTAATGGCGAATGTTCGCCAGGTATTCCGGCGCAAAGTCCTTCTGCCAGTCAAAGGGGATGTAGCAACCTTCCACAATCAGGTTCTGGTCGTTTTCGATCGCCGTTTTGATCATTTCGCGCACGACAGGCCAGAGGAAAGCCGTCAGCTCGGCATCGTCGCTCGTGGGAGTAAGGGAGGTATATCCGCTTCGGATCAGGCCCATTTTCAGATGATCGATCGAAAGATACGGATATTTGTATTCTTCGAGCAGTTTTTGCGCAAGCGCCGTTTTGCCTGTATGCGAAGCCCCGGTAAGCAGAACGATCATTTTCAACCTCCGCAGTGCGTGATAGGACAAAAGCATAGCATAAAGGGGGCGCACATGCAAGAAAAAGGCACGGAAGAGATATCTTTCGTGCCTTTTGAATTACAGTTTTCAGCCTTCGAGCTGTTCGGCGCAGGACTTGAGCTGCTCGATGATATTGATATGCTGCGGGCAGGCGGATTCGCACTGGCCGCAGGCGATGCAATCGGAAGCCTTGCCGCCCTTATTGGTGGCCCAGCCGTAGCTGCGCTTGGAGGCCTCGGCGTTGCCGTATACCTTCAGATCGTTCATCGCGGCGAAAACGCCGGGGATGTTGATCTGCTGCGGGCAATCCTTGGTGCAGTAGTTGCAGCGGGTGCAGGGGATGCGCTCGATGGCGTTGAGCGCATCTACCGCGTCGGCCACGGTCTTGCGCTCGGATTCGTTCAGGGGCTGGAAATTGGCCATGGTCTTGAGGTTGTCCTTCATCTGATCGATATTGGACATGCCGCTGAGCACGGTCACGAGGCCCTCCAGAGAGGCGGCGTAGCGGATGGCCCAGGAGGAGAGGGACGCCTCGGCATCGGCCTTCTTGAAGACGGAGGAGACGGATTCGGGCAGGTTGGACAAGTAGCCGCCCTTGACCGGTTCCATGATGATGACGGGCTTGCCGTACTTGCGCGCCACTTCATAGCACTTGCGGGACTGGACGCTCTCGCTCTCCCAGTCGGCATAGTTGATCTGCAGCTGCACGAATTCGGCCTCGGGATGCGCGATGAGCACCTTTTCGAGGGCGTCGGCGGTATCGTGCATGGAGAAGCCGATATGCTTGACCAGGCCCTTGGCCTTGAGCTCCTGCGCGAATTCCCAGATGCCATAGTCGTCGAAATACTTGGTGCGATCGTTGCCCAGGTTATGGAGCAGATAGAAATCGAAATAGCCGGCGCCGGTGCGCTCCAGAGAGGTGTAGAACATCTGCTTTGCTTCTTCGGCGTTCTTCGCACCGGCCCAGGCGGGCAACTTGGTGGCCAGCTGGAACTTTTCGCGCGGATAGCGCTCGACCAGCGCGGTCTTGACGGCCATTTCGGACTTGCCGCCAATATAGCCGTAGGCGGTATCGAAATAGGTAAAGCCGGCATCGAGGAACATGTCGACCATGGTCTTCATCTGTTCGACGTCCACTTCTTCGCCGAGCATGGGCAGGCGCATGAGGCCGAAACCGAGTTTGCGGATGTCTTCGCCAAGGTATGCCATTTGGTTTCACTCCTGTTTGTTTATTTTGCGCGGGTTTGCATCTGTATGATAGCATATTTGCGGCCGTTCGTCCAATACCGTGTGCGTTATTTATTTTAACGATTTCGCATCCATATTAGAATTGACGCAGATGGATGGAAAGAGGTATAATACCCCTTACGCGAAAGGAGGAACCAAGGGAATTGGAGGAAAAAGTGCTCAAGGCGCTGGGCGACCCGAAGCGCTACCAGCTGCTTAGGTTCATGTCGGAGCGCAGCTATTGCGTGGGCGCGCTGGCCATGCGCAGCTCGCTTTCGGAATCGGCCGTTTCGCAGCATTTGAAGATTCTGCGCGAAGCCGGGCTGGTCTACGGCGTGAAGCGGGGCTATTACACCCATTACGAGGTGGACAAGGCCGCGCTGCAGGCGGTGATCGCCGAGCTGAGCGCGCTGCTGGAGACCGATCGCGGCCCCTGTGACGGGCCGTTTTACGGCTGTCCGGAATCGGAAGCCATCCGCTGCAGGGCGTATGTTTCGCCCGAAAACAGAAAAACGAAGGAATGAAAGACGCTATGCTCAAACGATTTATCCGCTACTACAAGCCCCATAAGAAGATGCTGGCGCTGGACATGCTGGCTTCGCTGTGCATATCCATCATCGGCATGGTATACCCGGTGATGACCAACCGCATGCTCAACGTGTACATTCCCGAAAAGATGTATGCGACGATCATCTGGGCCGGTCTTGGCGTTTTGGCGCTGTACGCCGTGCGCATGATGCTGAACTACTTTATCCAGTACTACGGCCATGTCATCGGCGTAAAAATGCAGAGCCAGATGAGACGCGATCTGTTCGCCCATCTGGAAAAGCTGCCGTTCTCCTTCTACGACAACAACGAGACCGGCCGCATCATGAGCCGCCTGACGACCGACCTGTTCGAAGTGTGCGAACTGGCGCACCACGGCCCGGAAAACCTGCTGATCAGCACGATCATGATCGTGCTTTCGTTCTCGTATCTGTGCTCGATCGACTGGCTGCTGACGCTGATCATCTTCGCGTGTGTGCCGATCCTCGTGATCGTGACGCTGCATTTCCGCAAGCCCATGTCCAAGGCCTTTGACGACAGGCGCAAGTCCACCGCCACTATCAACGCGGCTGTGGAAAGCTCCATCACCGGCATCCGCGTGACGAAGGCCTATACCAACGCCGAAAAGGAAAAAGAGAAGTTCGCCGTGGGCGATGAGCAGTTTGTGGATGCTTCCAAGCGCGCCTACAGCGCCATGGGCAAGTACCATTCCTCCACTTCCTTCGTGACCGAAGTGTTCAATGTCATTATTCTGATCGCGGGCGGTCTGTTCCTGTATTCCGGCCGCATCTCCTTTGGCGATTATTCCACCTTCATCGTTTCCATCAACCTGTTCATCGGCCCGGTGAACACGCTGATCAACTTCATGGAATCGTTCCAGAACGGCGCGAGCGGCTTCAAGCGCTTCTGCGAGATCATGGACGAAGAGCCCGAGAAGGACAGCAAGGGCGCGAAGGAACTCAGGAACGTCAAGGGCGAGATCGAGTTCAAGGACGTGACGTATTCCTACGATCCTTCCAAGGAAGTTCTGCACGATGTGAACCTGAAGCTGGCGCAGGGCCGCAAGCTGGCGCTGGTCGGCCCCTCCGGCGGCGGCAAGACCACGCTGTGCCACCTGCTGCCCAACTTCTACAAGCTGCGCAAGGGCGACGGCTCCATCCTGATCGACGGTCAGGATCTGCGTGACCTGACGATGGAATCGGTCCGCCGCAACATCGGCATCGTGCAGCAGGATGTGTTCCTGTTTGTGGGCACGATCCGCGAAAACATCCGCTACGGCCGTCTGGACGCGACCGACGAGGAAGTGTACGAAGCGGCGAAGAAGGCCAATATCCACGATTATGTGATGACGCTGGAAAAGGGCTACGACACCGAGATCGGCGAGCGCGGCGTGAAGCTTTCCGGCGGTCAGAAGCAGAGGCTGAGCATCGCGCGCGTATTCCTGAAGGATCCGGCAATTTTGATTCTGGACGAAGCGACGAGCGCGCTGGACAACACCACCGAGGTGCTCATTCAGGAAGCGCTGGACGAACTTTGCAAGGGCCGCACGACGCTGGTCGTCGCGCACAGGCTTTCCACGATCCGCAATGCGGACGAGATCGCCGTGGTGATGAACGGCAAGATCTGCGAACGCGGCACGCACGAGGAGCTCATCGAAAAGGGCGGCACGTACAAGGATCTGTACGCCCTGCAGTTCCGCGATAACGATACCTTCGCATAAAAAAAATGGGCCCTGCTCCTTCGGGAGCGGGGCTTTTCTTTGCTTGTTATCGTTGCGGTGGTTATACTCCAAAAACTAAAAAAAGCGCCGGAGCGCGATGCGATTTTCCCAAAACTGAAATGACCCTTGACTGCTTCATTTTGCGATCCTTGTCTTTCTTTACAAACTCGGATCATCCACAGCCAAGGGTCATTTCCATTCCTTCTTGGTATCTAACATCATTTTGTGTACCTCTCTTTCTTCGGATTCGGCTTGGCTTTCCTGTGCTGTCTTTCCTCTTTCACATCATCCGGTATGATTTGCATCAATGTTTTAGATCATGCTTCGAAGGATTCATTGGTTTCCTGAAATTGGTTTCCTATGATCTTCTATCGTAATGGGAAAGACGGCTGGGAGATTGCCTTGCCGGAACAGAGCCTTCAGTGGGTTCCTTTCACCTCGTACATTGGACTCACCCTCTCTGTTTTCTGGCTTTATTATAAGGCAGGTTGCACTGTTTTGCAACCCCGTAATTGTGCATAAAGTTTAAGGCTCTTCTTCTGTGCATTCCACAGAAATTTACATTTAAGTATTGACGTGCGTTTTTGACTTTGATAAAATATTAGTGTTGGGCTGCAAAAGGCAGCCCTGTTTTTGTTTCAAAAAGACCCCCGGGAATTCGTTTCCCCGGGGGTCTTTTATTTCGACGTTCGCAGGTCAATAGGCGATCATGGGGAGGCTGCGGGGCGCTTCATCCGTGGGCGCGGTCTCTCCGGAATGGACGAGGGCGATGTTCTCACTGCAGGTTCGTATCGCGGCGGCCATATCGCCATAGGGCTGCATGCACACGTCAAACAGGCCGATATTGTAATTCTCGCCATCGAACCTGCCGAGGGCGAACTGATCGTAGCACTGGAAATAATGGCAGCCCACGCTCTGTGGATGCGCGGCGGCATGTTCGCAATAATAGCGATAGGCCATGCCCCTGTCCTTCTGCGTGGCGACGGCTTCCAATCCGGTGGCGGTGAGGCCGGAATCCAGCGCGCCGAAGTGGAATTCGCCGATCATGACGGGCAGATCGACCTTGAGCTCCTCCACGCGCGCGATGGCGTAGGTGGGATCGACGGCATAGCAGTTGATGGAGAAAACGTCGAAGCATTCCCAGCCGGAGACGAGCGCAGGATCCGAGATCCACGCCCAGCGCATGCCGAGGATCATGTGGTTCGGATCCACCTTGCGGCAGGCGTTGGCCGGAATTTCGGTATAGGCGCGAATGAGCTGCGCGGAGAATGCACGCAGGTCTTCCTCCGCCTGCGCGGAAAGGGCCGAAGCCTTTGCAATGGGCTCTTCAAGTGCATCAAAAGAGGCGAAGGAGGAGTTCCATGCGGCGTTCAGGGCCTCGATGGAGGCGTATTTCTGCTTGAGTTGCGCGATCAGCGCGGCCTTGCAGGCGGTGGGCTGGGCGTCGCGCAGGACTTCGTCGGCGATGATCAGATCATCCACAAAGGCCCAGGAGGGCTCGTTGCGCAGGAAATAGCCGATCATCCACGGGTCGTCTCTGCGCTGGGCGAGGGTTTTGGCGCATTCCTCGGCATCGGTAGCGTATTCGGGAGAGAGGACGTCCGGGAAATCGCGGAAGATGAAATGCGAAGTCTGCGGGAAGCGTTCCAGACTGGTGACATAGGGCATGCGGCCAAAGAGAGATGGATCGGACCAGTTGCCCAGCGTGTTCATGCCCATGGCCTTGAGCTGCTTGACGACCATGGCGCGCCAGGTTTCCTCCCAGTTCCCGCCGAAGGCATGCTTCATGTTCGCCCTTGCGAAGGAGACGGCCTTGCCCGGGCCGCGTTCGATCTCGCCAAACTGGCGGCGGGAGTGTTCGACGAGTTCGGGATCGTCGGGCAGCCATTCGAGCAGAGATTCCAGCCCGTCGATGCGGCCATCGCAGGAGAGGCGAACGCAATCCGGCCCCATACTGTAGAACGCGCAGCCGGACGGGTCGGTCAGATACCAGCGGCCGTCCTTTTTGATCTTGCCAAAGAAGCCGGTCGGCTCGGCGAGCTTGCGGTCGGCAAAGCCGCCCCATTGCGTCCAGTTGGCAAAGGGGTAATCTCCGGGAAGGGCGGCCTGCGCGCGCAGATACGTGTTCAGCTCTTCGCGGCTTCGCACCTTGCCCTGCCAGTTTTTGGGAATATACTGGCCGAATTCGTCGATGAGCTTGGTATCCGGCACGGGGGCTGCAGGGCGCGGGCTATCGGAGAGTTCGACGTCCTCCAGCAGGACGCGGACATCGTGGTACGCTTCGACGCTGGTCAGTTCCGCGCGGACGATCTCGGCGCGATCAATGCGCGAACCGTGGCAGACGACCTTGAGTTCGCCCGGCACATGGCCCGGGAAGAGGATATGGCCGTCGAGCCAGTTCAGATCGATACAGATATTGGCGCGGTAGTTCGGCATGAGGCCAAAGCGCACGGTCACGCGCTGCTTGTCCTCCCCCGCTGCCCAGGCGCGCAGTTCAAAGGCAAGAGAGTGTTCTTCAAGCACGGTCAGGGTCAGGTTGAGGTACCTCTGCGGCGCGGTGCGGATCTCGTTGACTAAAATGCCGCCGCCCGCTGCGGGCAGGCACAGGATTTCGTTTTCGCGCACAACGCCCGGAGTGAACCGTTTTTCATCGTACAGATCGATCTTCATTTTTTCGCCCCTTTTCTTTATTTCTGGTGGAGTTCGTTATAGGAAAGCAGGCCGTAGGCCGATTCAGCGGACTGCACGGCGCGCACGACGGCCCGCTGCATGGCGAGAGCCGCCATCGCGCCAATGGCGTTGACATCGCAGGGAAGATCTCCCACGGAAAGGGCATAGATGCTGTCGCCGTCAGCCGTGGTATGCACGGGGCGGATGGCGCGCGCATAGCCGTTGTGCGCCATGCCGGCGACCTTGCACAGCTGGGCTTTGGGCAGCTTCGCATTGGTGACGATGACGCCGATGGTAGTGTTTGCGGCGGCGATTTGGGCCATGCGGTCCATATCGCCGAGGAGCTCTTCCACC
>JAFQGN010000183.1 GCA_017398245.1 Clostridia bacterium
CACCAATTTCTACGGCATTTACAGCCGCGATGAAATATATCATTATGCGCCGAGCGCCATCTATGTCGATTACGATACGATCAAAATGTACGCCATGCTCCTTGTCTGCGCTTCTGCGCTTCTGACGGCGGCGGGCGCCGGCATTGCGCAGGCCATGGAAAGCCGCCTTGCGCAGAAGAGGGAGGAGATCGGCATGCTGCGCGCGGTGGGCGCGACAAGGCGGCAGATCAAGCGGATCTTCGGGCGCGAAACATGGCTGCTCGCGTTGGTCCTCTCGCCGCTTTCGGTGGCGGGCGGCTGCGCGTTCGCGTGGCTCGTCTCGCTGATCGCGCCGGAGTTCATCGCTTTCCGGCTCAACTGGAGACTTCTGCTGCCGGTCGTCCTGTTCTCCGCGCTGTGCATCCTCATGTCGGCGAGTCTGCCGCTGCGGCGCGCGTCGAAGATCTACCCCATGAGCGTCATCCGGGATACCGAGCTCTTGCGCAAGAGCCGTGCGATCAGGCCGAAAAGGCAGTTCAGCGCCCCGAAACTGATCTCGCGCCGCCAGCTGCGCCTCTATCCCACCCGCCAGATCGGCTCGATCCTGCTCGTCGTCATGATGCTCCTGTGCATCGCTCTTGCGGGCAGCTATCTGGATCCGGTCATCGGCGCTGTGCTTGGCCCGGAAACGGCCGATTTTTCGTTCTTTAACTGGTGGGGCATCGGCGCGTCGGAATTCATCGAGATCCTGCCCTCTACCAATATCACTTTGCAGGATATCCGCCAGCTGGAGGCAATCGAACAGGTGGACAGGGTGCGCTATAGCAGCGAGCAGGAGATCCTGCTCCTCAAAGATGTAGAAGGCCTTCCCGAATACGTCGAATATATGGACTGGCACGGATACGGCAACCTGCATCTGGACGATGACGCATCCGCTATGGAGCATGTGACCAGCCAGTACAGTTTGATGCGCGGCCTGTACGGCATCGATACCGACGTTATCAAAACGACCATACAGATCGTGGACTCGGCCAGCCTTGCCGAGCAGGCGAAATATGTGGCCGAAGGAAAGATCGATCTGGCCGCCGTCAACGCCGGGCGCGAGGTTGTCTTGTACCTGCCCGATGTGTACGTCTACGAACAGGAGGATGGCGTTACCTCCAGCTACGGCGAACCTTCGAAATACCATAAGGAACCCTGGAGCCGGATCGTGACCAACGATATCTTCCGCGCGGGCGAAGAGCTTGACCTGATGCAGCTTTGGCACACCGAGGACGACGTAGACATGCTGGATACTGCGCCGGACCGCTATCAGAAAATGTATGCGCAGGCGAACCGGGTGAACGCGTCCGTCACCGTCGGCGCGCTGCTGCAGGATGTGGGCGCGGGCGCTTTTGAAAAATACAGTATTTCGGTCGTCACCACAATGGAGGGCGCGCTGGCGATGGGCCTGAAGGTCGAATCGCCGAACACGAAGATCTACCTGCGCGGCAATGTGGACGAGCAGACCGAGGCGCAGATCGAAAAGCGCATCGCGGCGATCGCGGCGCGCGGCGAACAGCTTCAGCTGCGCAACCATCTGGAAACCGCCCGCCAGAAGCGCAGCGAGGGCCTCCGGCTGATGGCGGCCTGCCTGAGCGCGGCGGTGGTGTTCCTCGCGGTCGCGGTCTCGATGATCGCGGGCAACATCCGTCGGCGCATTCTGGCGGACAAACGCATGATCGGCACCCTGCGCGCAGTCGGCGCGGACAAGAAGGCGCTCATCAGCTGTTACGGCGGCCAGGTGGAAAGCGCGGTAGGCGGCGGCCTTCTGATTTCGCTCGCGCGGTATGGGCTGCTGGCAAGGGGCATTTATGCGTACAACGCGGCCGGCGCGGCCAGAGACGTCCCCGTGGTGGCGGCGGTCATGCTGCTGTTTGCCGCGGCCTGCTATCTGTGCTGCCGCTTCTCGCTCAGGCGCAGCGTGGGCTTTGTCATGAACCGAAGCATCATCGAAAACATCCGGGAGCTCTAACGGCGCGTTTCTTTGAAATACGCAACTCAAAGCCGGTATCGGAAAGGAACGATAAATGTGAAAAAACTGCCTGTTTTGCTGCTGACGGCCCTCTGCCTTCTGCTGCCCTCCGCCTTTGCGCAGGAAGATATGCCGTTTGTCCTGCAGGAGCACATGGTATTGCCCGGCATGGACAGATCGTGGTATCAGGGGTACGAGCCGATGGTCAGCGGCGAGAGCCTGACCATCCACCTGCCTCTCGCCTCCAAGACAGCGCAGCGCAAAGTGACTGCCGCGCTCGTGCTGGACGATCCGCAGATCTCGCCCATCAGGGGCGAAAAAACGTCGGCTACCTTCACAAAAAAAGACGGGATATATCCGGTCGAACTGAGCCTGAAGCTCAGCCCCAATTGCATCAACGGCGATTATGCGGGCAGAGTGCTCATCAAAGGCGAGGATAAAGATGGACAAAAACTTCTCGCAGAATTCCCCGTCGTGCTCCGCATCCGCACGGGAAAGAGCGAGCCGGGCGTCCGCTGCGCGATAGCAAATGTGGCCGGCGCGCTCAGCGTAGGCGAAGAAGGGCAGATCACCGCGCGCATCCAAAACACCAGCCGCTATTGCGAAATGACCAATATCCTTCTCACGGTGACGGACGAAAGCGGCGATATCCTGCCCCAAAATTCCGATATCCTGCGCATCGCCGATCTTGCACCGGGCGAAGAGCTTCTCATCGAATATCCGGTGCTGGTCAGGCCCGATGCGAGCGTCGCTCTGCATGAGGCAGAGTTCCGCCTTTCCTACATGGCGGCGGGCGCGCAGGAAAACTGGACGGAAACCTTCACACTGCCGGTCGGGCAGGAGATCCGCCTGGAGCAGGGCGGCGTTCAGATGGCGTCATCCGTTATTCAAGGCGAAATGGCCACGCTCACGGTGCCGCTTATGAACATGGGCAGGGGCGAACTGCACAATGTCATGGCGACGCTTGCGCTGCCCGGTATTACCGATAAGCAGAGCGTGCTGGTCGGAACCATCAGCCCGGGCGAAACCAAGCAGGCGAAGATCAGCTTTACGCCGGGCAAAGAGGCGCTGGGCGAAATTGAGGGCGCAGTAACCATCAGCTGCGAGGACGCGTGGGGCAACCGTACGTCGTTTGATCTGCCCACGTCCGTCGTTGTCGAAGCCCCTGCGCCGGTCGTTCAGCAGACGGTCAGCATTGCGCAGGAGGCGCAGCAGAAGAATCCTTATATTCTCTATATCCTTCTGGGCACATGCGCCGCTTTGGCTTTCGGCCTCGTGCTGCAAGGCGCGCTTCTGAAGCGGAGGATCCACCGGCTGGAGGAGGAGCGGCTGTAAAAAGACGCTTTGCAAAATCTCCGCTGCATTCCGGGCGCGCTCGCTGCGGCTGTTTCGAAACAAAACTCTCTTTGCTGATGGGCTGTTCCGTCGCCTCCGCTTTCCCGGTCATGCTCAGGCTTCCGAAGGAGCTTGAGGGAAAACAAAGGGGCATCCGTCCGCTTCTGCCCATGCCCGGATCCCCGTCAGCCGGATCTGCCGAGAACAAAACAACACCTCTCCCTTGCGGAGAGGTGTTGTTATTACGTCGAAGGTATATGTATCGGGCGGCTCATCGCCCCGGCCCGAATGGCTCAGCCCAGCAGCATCCTGTCGTTCACAACGCCGCCGCCGCTGGCCTGCGTAAACAGACCCAGCAGCTGTTCTACCGTGAGGTTTTTCTTTTCCTCGCCGGAAACGTCGATGATGATCCTGCCCTCGTGCATCATGATCAGCCGGTTGCCGTGGGCGATCGCGTCTTTCATGTTGTGCGTGATCATCAGCGTGGTCAGCTTGTTTTTGCGAACGATCTGGTCCGTCAGTTCCAGCACCTTTGCCGCGGTCTTGGGGTCCAGCGCCGCCGTGTGCTCGTCAAGCAGGAGCAGCTTGGGCTTGTTCATAGTGGCCATCAGCAGCGTGACCGCCTGCCGCTGTCCGCCGGAGAGCAGGCCCACCTTGGTGGACAGGCGGTTTTCCAGCCCCAGCTCCAAGGAGGAGAGCAGCTCGCGGTAGCGTTCGCGGTCTGCCTTTCGCACGCCCCGCACGAACCTGCGCTTGATCCCGCGCTTGGACGCGATGGCCAGGTTTTCGGCGATCTCCATATCGGGCGAGGTGCCCTTCATGGGGTCCTGAAACACCCTGCCCAGAAACTGGGCGCGCTTGTGCTCGGGCATGTTCGTTACGTTCACGCCGTCGATCTCAATCGTGCCGTAGTCCGGCTTCCATACGCCCGCTATGGCGTTGAGCAAGGTGGATTTTCCCGCGCCGTTGCCGCCGATGACGGTCACAAAATCGCCGTCCTTCAGCTCCAGGTTCAGGCCGTTCAGCGCCGTTTTTGCGTTGACCGTGCCCGCGTTGAACGTTTTTTGCAGGTCGGTGATCTTAAGCATGGCCGCCACCTCCCGTGCTGCTGCCCGTATGCAGAGATTTGTGCTTGGTGAAGTATTCGCTCTTGAGGTAGGGAACAGCCAGGAACACGGCCACGATGAGCGCGGAGAGCATCTTCAGGTAGTCCGTCTTCAGGCCCATCAGAATGACGAAGTTGTACACAATGTAGTACACAATGCCGCCGCCCAGCACGCCGATCAGGCTCACGACAAAATTGGGCTTGATCTTCATGGAAACGGACAGGCCGATGAAAATGGCCGCAAGGCCGATCACGATCGCGCCGCGCCCGTCGTTGATATTGGCAGAGCCCTTGTACTGCGCGAGCATCGCGCCGGCGAGGGCGACGATCCCGTTGGCCAGCGCCAGTCCGACGACCTTGTTCAGCTTCACGTTCACGCCCTGCGCCCGGCTCATATCCGGGTTATCGCCGGTGGATTTGAGCGTCAGGCCGACCTCTGTGTAAAAGAACTGCCACAGGCATATGATCACCGCAGTGACCACCAGCACCATCGAAAGGATGGAATGCGGGTTGTTGCTCATGTGTACCCAAAGGCTTGCCGCGCGCGGGTTGATCGCCACCAGAGATTTGCAGCCCAGAATGCACAAATTCACGGTATAGAGCATCAGCTGCGTGAGAATACCCGCCAGAATGGAGGGGATCCCCAGCGCCGTGTGCAAAAGCCCGGTCACAACGCCGGCCAGCGCGCCCGCAAGCAATGCGGCCAGCACGCAGATCCATACCGGTACGCCGTTGCCCAGCAGCACGGCGCAGACACAGGCTCCCGTGCAGATCGAACCGTCGACCGTCAGATCTGCAATGTCCAGAATCTTGTAGGAGATATACACTCCGATACCCATCAGACCCCAGATGAGTCCTTCTGCGATGGCGCCGGGCAGCGCGTACAGAAAAGCCATACTCTACCTCTTCTCTCAGTGTCTTTCATCTTGCTTAGTTGGCGGGCACTTCAATGCCCAGCTGCGCGCAGAGCTCCTCGTTGTATGTAACGGTTGGGGTCAGGGTCTTGATCTCGATCTGGGCCGGGGCTTTGCCGTTAAGCAGAATATCCGCAGCCATCAAGCCGGTCTCGCAGCCCAGCTGGTAGTAATCGATGGCGAGGCTGGCATAGCAGATGGCTCCGCCGTAGCTGGTGTACACGGGAACGTTCTTTTCGGTGCAGATGGTGCCCACGATCGCGTCGTTCGCCGCAACCGTGTTATCGGAAGGAATGTACACGGCCTTCACTTCGCCTGCCATGGAAGTGGTCACAGCCTGCAGCTCGGTGGTCTCGGAGAAGGTGTAGGCCTTCACCACAATGCCCTTTTCTTCAAAGAGCGCCTTCACGGCCTCGTACTGGATCAGCGAGTTGGATTCGTTCGTGCAGTACAGAACGCCCACCACGTCGCCTTCGGTAAGGCCGAGCGTGTCGATCATCATCTGCGCCTGCTCGGCAAAGGGAACGGCGTCGGAAGTGCCCGTCACGTTGGCCGGGATCTCGCCAGCAAATGTGTCGGCATAATCCGTTACAGAGGTGCCCAGCACCGGGGTCGTCATGGTCATGTTGGCGGCGGTCAGCAGCGCCGGGGTGGCGTTGCCCATGATCAGGTCCACGCGCTTGGCATTGAACGCATTGACGACGGTAGAGCAAAGGTTCGCGTCGCCGGCCACCTGCGTGTCGATATCCACCGTGTGCCCCGCGTCGCTCATGCATTGGGTCAGCGTATCGATAAAACCCTGCGTCGCCTGGTCCAAAGAGTCGTGCACCATCAGCTGGCAAACGCCTACGGAATAGCTCTCGGCACAGGCCGTGCCGCACACAGCCAGCATCAGTACAACAGTCAGCAGCATCGCAATCGTTCTTTTCATGGTTCCTACCTCCAAATTTAGAAATCTCTATTTCTTCATCCGCGGGGGACAAGGAAAGCAAATTAAAAATCCCTGTATCGCATCGATACAGGGACGAATCACTCGTGTTACCACTCTGCTTTGCACATACCTTGCGGCATATGCCTCATCGGGCTTCGCACCTGCCTTGGCAAGTGGAAAAGTCCTGGCGATGTAACGGTCGCACCCGTTGCGCCTACTGCTCCGGCCGAAATTTCCTTCGGCCATCGCCTGCCGGGCTGAGCCCGACCGCCTCTGTTTCAGCGCACCGCTCGCAAAATGAACTTCACCGGGATATTACTCATGCCTCGCACCGACCGGCATTTCTCTGCAGCTTTTCTCCCGCCTACTCTTTTTGCTCAAACGCATTTCAGATAATATGCATTTTGCCTGAATCGCAACCGTTTTCCTTTCCGATTGCGTGCGCTTATTATATACCGGGAAATGCACGATTGCAAACCTATAATGCGCATGATATAATAAGAAAAACTTATGCGAGTGGAGGCACAAGCCATGAACCTGAACCAGCTGCGCTATTTTGTCTCCGTCGCGGAGCACGGCAGCTTCACCAAGGCCGCGGCCCATCATTATATTTCGCAAACGGCCATCACCCAGCAGATCCGCGCGCTGGAGGAGACCGTCGGCGCAAAGCTGTTCGACCGCAACAGCCGCCCGGTCTCCTTAACACCCGCCGGCAAGGTGTTTTTGAAGGAGGCCCGCGAGATCCTCGGCAAGATGGATGCGGCGCTCCTGCGCACGCGGGAAGCCACGACCGGTCTGGAGGGCGAGCTGCGCCTCGGCTTCACAAAAGGCTATGAGCACAGCGATCTGCCCAAGTACCTGCGCACGTTCCACCATGAATATCCGAACGTGCTCATCTCCTGCTACCGCTGCGATACGGACATGCTCGCAGCGGGCCTGATCCATGGCGATTACGACGTGATCTTCACCTGGGATAGCACCAACCTCCGTCAGGAGGATGCGCTGGAGGTGCGCGTGGCGGAGCAGGTCCCGCTGCGCGTTGCGCTCTATGCGAACCATCCGCTTGCCCGGCGCAAAGAGCTCTCCCGCAAGGATCTCAAGCAGGAAAATATCCTCTTCATGTCCCCCTCCGAAACCGGCAATTCCTTCGGCGACGCCTTTTATATCAAACTCTACCAGCAGGCGGGCTACCAGCCCAATATCATCCTGCGCTCCAACGATATCGAAAGCATCCTCATGATGGTCGCGGCGGAGGAAGGGATCTCCATCGTTCCGGAATACTCCCACCCGTGGGACGTCGGCACGGAAAACGTCGTTTTCGTCCCTTTGACCGGCGAAAACGAAATGGAGGAGATCCTGATCGCATGGCGCAAAGACGAAGATAACCCGGCCCTCAGGCATTTCATCCGGGGCTTTCCTGCCGATTGAGCCTCTCGTTCTTTTGTCCGGCAGGCAGGCCGCGCAGCCGTAAATGTTTACCGGAACGCCGCCCGGTCTTTGCGCCTCAAAATACCAGCCGAACCGCTTCTTCAGCAAAGAAAAAAAGCGCCTTTTTCCGTGCGGAAAAAGGCGCTTTTTTGTATAGCCCAACATTTTTAGTATAGCACTGCCGAAAAGGCGCGTCAATGGAGAAATGTAAATTTCGTGAACGTGCACAAAGGGAAAGTTGTGAACTTTGGTTAAAATGCGGGGTTGAAATATGGACAATGTGGCGTTATAATGTAGCCAGAAAACAGGAGAGGTGATACCGTTGGACAAGTAACCAACCCTGAGACAGAGCTTTTCTAAGAAGCAGACTTCCATGAAAAAGAAGACCAGCGAACATCGTGGTCAAATGATGAAGAGAAGAAAAGGAAGCAGCGAAGAAAGAAAAGCCGAGTCAATACTGCAGAAAGAGAGGTTGAAAAATGAAGTTAGATATCAAGATCGAACAGAAATGACCCTTGATTGTGGATGATCGGAGTTTGTGAAGAAAGACGAAGATCGCAAAATGAAGCAATCAAGGGTCATTTCGTTTGTTTTGGAGAAAACTGCTGCACGCGGCGGCAGCGGTGCGACAATGTGAGCGGTTGCTTTGAAACAGGGCGGCATAAGTGAAAATATGCGATGAGGGGACGGCCTTCTTTTTTTGTAGGAGATTTCAGTGTTTTTGAAAGAAACTGCCGCGAACGGCGGCGGGCGTGCGACAATGCGGGCGGGTGCTTTGAAATAGGGCAGTATAAATGATAATATGTGATGAGGCGGGCAGAGAGCCCGTTTTTTTATTGCGTTTACTGGGAATTTACAATTAACATTCAATTGGACAAAAGGGGCGAATTTTCGGCGGAGACGGGGAAGAAGCCGTGTGCACAAAACGCGCTTAAGTGGCTGATTTTGGCAGAAAATGGCGTGAAAGTGCATCTTAAAAAACGCGGTTTTTGCCCGGAAACGGGACATTACGGGCGAATTGCGCGCGGGGCTTGACAAGAGCCGGAGGAACGTTAGGGTTACGCTGGGGGCGCTGCCTGGGGTTACGGCAGGGCTGCCCGGGGTTACGCCGGGGCTGCTCGCCCCGGACCCTCGGCAGGGGGAATGATTCCCCCTGCACCCCTCAATATGGGGTGATTTTCTGTTGCTGTGTATAAGCCATGCTTTGTTCTGTTCGGCGGCAGCTGATGTCAGCGGGCACAGCCCGCCCCGGCTACGCGTGCTGCGTGGGCCGGGCTGCGTTGGCACGCTAAGAGTACGAGGAGGAACACCATGGCGCACCTCTGGCATAACGAAATGTCGGCCCGCGCGGTACGCGCTGCCGACATTTTCCGTTATCGTGTTATATGTCCTATCCCCCAAGATGGGATTCTCAAGGGCTGAAAGTCCTTGAGCAGGGTGCGGGACAGAGTCCCGCCGTATCCCCAAGCATAACCCCTTACTTGATGGGCTCGAAATCGGCCGCGCCGTGCTTGCACAGGGGGCAGACGATATCCTCGGGCAGCTCTTCGCCCTCGTAGACCCAGCCGCAGACCTTGCAGACGTAGCCCTTTTTGCCTTCCGTCTTGGGCTTGGGCTTTACGTTGTTCTGGTAATAGGTGTAGGTCATGGTCTCGCGGTCGGAGAGCACGCGCGCCTCGGTCACCGAGCAGATGAACATGCCGTGGGTGTCGAGATCGACATACTGTTCCACCTTGAGCGAGAGGAAGGAATTGATATAGCGCGGCAGGAACACCAGGCCGTTATCGGATCGCAGGGGAGTGCAGTTGGCAAACTTGTCCACATTGCGGCCGGATACGAAGCCGAAGGCTTCGAAAACCTTGAAGGGGGCTTCGGTGGTGAGGCAGTTGATGTTCATCAGCCCGGTCTGGCGGATGACATGGTGCGAATAGTTCGCCTTGTTGATGGTCACGGCGATGCGGTTGGGGGTGTTGGTGACCTGGGTCACGGTGTTCACGATCAGGCCGTTGTCCTTTTTGCCGTCGTTGCAGGTGACCACATACAGGCCGTAGCCGATGTTGAACAGAGCGGTCAAATCGTTCTTATTGGCGGTATCGTCGCGCTGGGCGAGATATTCCCTGGAAAGCTCTTCGACCAGAGCATTGAGCTGGCCCGCGCTCTCTTCGTTCAGGGAAGAGAGGATGCGCACGGTGGTCTCGGTAAAGGTGATGTTCTTGCTCTTGGCGAACATTTCCTTCATGACCTTGGCCGCAAGGGGTGCCCAGGAGCCGTTTTCGATCAGACCGATGGTGCGGTTGGCGAAGTTGCGCTCGGTGAGATGGTTGATAAAATTGCGCATGTGGGGGAAGATCTCGGCGTTATAGGTGGTGGTGGCGAGCACGAGCTTGGAATAGCGGAAGGCATCGGCCACGGCAAGGGCGATATCGGTGCGGGCGAGGTCGTGCACCACTACGGCGGGAGCGCCGTTCGCGCGCAGCTTTTCGGCCAGCTGCATCACGGCCTTTTTGGTGTTGCCGTAGATGGAGGTGTAGGCGATGACCACGCCGTCTTCCTCGGGCTGATAGGAGGACCAGGTGTTGTACAGGTTCAGATAGTAGCCCAGGTTTTCACTCAGCACGGGGCCGTGCAGCGGGGCGATGGTCGCGATATCGAGCGTGGCGGCCTTTTTGAGCAGCAGCTGCACCTGCGCGCCGTATTTGCCCACGATGCCGATGAAATAGCGGCGGGCTTCGTCGGCCCAGGGCTCTTCGATGTCCAGCGCGCCGAACTTGCCAAAGCC
>JAFQGN010000184.1 GCA_017398245.1 Clostridia bacterium
CAACTGGTCGCGCGACCAGCACAGCTTTATGTTTTCCGACCTGAAGGATTCCATCAAGCTGAACTGGAAGCAGGGCGCGCTCTGGGGCCTGATCAACGGCCTGAGCCTGTATCTGCTGTTCATCTGCTGGATCTATTACGGTTCCATGGCCGAAACGAACGTGTTCTTCCTTGTGCCGCAGGTGCTGGTGGTCGTGTTCGTGGCCGTGTGGTGGATGATGAACATGATCGCCTACCCCATGATCGTGAGCTACGAAATGAAGTTCCGGGACATTGTGCGCAACTGCGCGATCATCGCCATTGCACGGCTGCCGTGGTCTGTGCTGTTCCTTGCGCTGACGGTGGTGCTGCCCATCGCTTTGTTCTTTGCTATTCCCATGGTGGCGTTCATGGCCATCCTTATCGCGTGGTTTTTGCTGTTCGGCTTCTCCTTCAACGGCCTGATCTACGCTTCCTACGCGAATTCCTGCTTTGACAAGTACCTCAACCCGCGCATCGAAGGCGCGAAGGTGGGCCAGGGCCTGCGCGATCCCGCGCTCGATTATGCCGACGAGGCCGACGAGGACGAGGTGCGCAAGGAGATCGAAAACATGAAGTGATTTTTTCTGCGCGGGGCGGGCATCCTTTTGCAAAGAGGAGGGAACGCCCTATGGAAAAGATCCCGGAGATCACGCCGCGCGAACGCCGGAAATACGAGGCTGCGCAACAGCTCGGCCTGATGGAAAAACTGCTGGAAGGCGGCTGGGGCGCGCTCACGGCCCGGGAAAACGGGCTGATCGGCGCGCTTGCCGCGGGCAGGAGCGTGACGCAGGAAAAGGATTGAACGAAAATGTACACAAGCCTTGCGCAGCTGTATGACCGGCTGATGGACGACGTCGATTATGCGGCCTGGGCGCGATACTATATTTCGCTGATCGAACAATACGGCAAAAAGCCCGCGAGCTTGCTCGAATGCGCATGCGGCACAGGCTCTCTCACAAAAGAGCTGGCCAAATGGGGCTTTAAGCTGACGGCGACGGACCTGAGCGAGGAAATGCTCGAGGCGGCGGGCGAAAAGCTGCGCAAAAGCGGCGCGAGGGTGCCGCTGGTGAAGCAGGATATGCGCCTGTTGGAAGTGCCCCGCAAAGTCGAGGCCGTCATTTCCTGCTGCGACGGCGCGAATTATCTGACCGACGACGAAGGGATGCTCGCCTTTGCGCAGCATGCCTTCGCCGCTTTGCGCTGCGGCGGCGTGCTGGCGTTTGATGTTTCCAGCCGCGAAAAGCTGAAGAATATGGGCGGGCAGACCTTCTGCGACGAGCGGGAGGAGGTCGCCGCCATATGGAAAAACAGCTTTGACGAGAAAACCAGCCTTCTGACGATGGAAGTTTCCCTGTACGTGCAGGAGGAGAGCGGCCTGTACCGCCGGTATGAAGAGACGCATGTGCAGCGCGGCTGGAAGGAGGCGGAGGTCGTCTCCATTTTGCAAAAGGCCGGGTTTGAGGACGTCCGCGTCTTTGGAGACCGCACGTTCGAAGTCCCGCGCGCGGGCGAAGCGCGCATCCATTTTACCGCAATGAAGCCCTGAGAGGGCATACATAAGGAGATATACTTTTATGACGAATATCCTTCGCGATCAGGACACTCTGATCCATTTCAGCCTGCTGGAGGGCCAGGCCCGCGCAGTGCTGATCGATTCCACCCGCCTTGTCAGCGAGGCGAGGCGCATCCATCGCCTGTCCGATACCGCCACCGTAGCTCTGGGCCGTCTGCTGACCGGCGCGGCCATCATGGGCGATATGCTCAAGGGCGAAAAATGCTCCGTCACCCTCACGGTAAAGGGCGGCGGCGAGATCGGCGCGCTGGTGGCCGTGGGCATGCCCGGCGGCTATGTGAAGGGCTATGTCGATAAGCCGTATTGCGAGGCGGCGAGCGTGGGCGAGGCCGTGGGCAAAGAGGGCACGCTGACGGTCGTGAAGGACACCGGCATGCGCGAGCCGTATGTCGGCCAGGTGGAGCTCGTCTCCGGCGAGATCGCCGAGGATATCTGCGCTTACATGTTCTATTCCGAGCAGACGCCGTCCCTGCTGGCGCTGGGCGTGCATGTGGGCGAAAACGGCGTGGAGACCGCCGGCGGCATCCTTGTGCAGATGCTGCCCGGCGCGAGCGAGGCCGCGATCCAGAGCGTGGAGCTCTCTGCCGGCATGCTGGCGGGCGTTGCGGGCGAGTTGGCTATTTCCGGCCCGGACGGCACCGTGCAGCAGCTGATCGGCCACCTGCAGCCGGAAGAGCTGGAGCGCAGCCACCCGGCCTACCGGTGCGATTGCAGCCGCGAGCGCGTGGAAAAGGCGCTCATCTCCCTTGGCGTGGAAGAGCTGCGCGACATCGTCAACGAGCAGCACGGCGCCACCGCAGGCTGCCATTTCTGCAATAAAAAGCATCGTTTTACCGAGGCGGATCTTCTCAGGCTGATCGACGAGATGCAGTCTCGCGAATAAAGGAGTGTAGGAACATGAGCAAGCCGATCGATTTTGACGCCCGCTTTACCAAATATGCCGAAACATGGGTGCGCGAACAGCTCAAGGCCGGCAAAAACCCGGACGTGCTGGAAGAGCAGATGCCCGAACTGTATATGCGCTTTATCAATTCTCCCGCGCACTGGCTGGACGGCGTGGCCCCGGCCATGTACTTCGCCCAGTGGGACGACCCCGCCGTGCTGATCGAAAAGCTGCGCGAGTACGACGCCGAGGACGTGGCCGTGCCGGATCTTCTGCTGGAGAGGCTGACCGACTTGGGCGACGCTTCCATCGCGCCGCTGATGGCCCTTGCAGCCGATGAGAGCGCGAACCGCAGCCTGCGCCTCACCGCCGTGAACCTGCTGGTGGAGCTGGATACCAGCGAGCCCATCGGCCTGTGCGTGGAGCTGGTCAAGGCGCGTGAAAAGGACGACGATCTGGCCGACGCCGCGGCAGATCTTCTGCGCAATCTGGGTATGGAGCCGGTCGACCTGATGGTCGAGGCCCTGTCCGATGCTTCTGACGAAGCCGCCGATACTTTTTTGGATCTTTTGTGCAACTTTAAGGGCATCGAGCGCGTATATGAAGAAACGGTGTCCCGTTTTCTGCGCGACGGCGAGCACCGTGCGCTGCACGCCTCCTATCTGGCAAAGCTGGGCGACGCGCGCGCGATCGAGCCGCTGACCAAGGCCAGCGAGCTGATCGACCTGAATTATCTGGACTATATCGAGATCCGCGATGCGATCGAGGCTCTGGGCGGCAGCCTGACCACCGAGCGCGAATTCGCCGGAGACCCGTACTATGAATCCATGAAGAGGCTGGAAGGCTGATATCCGGATGCTTTTCCCGATGCGGCCGTCGGCTCTTTCAAAATAAAGAGGTGACTTTGCTTGTTTTGCATCGAATGCGGAAAAGCCAACCCGGACGGCGCGAAATTCTGCGCCTATTGCGGCGTGAAGCTGTTCACGGGGGAGCCTGTGCCCACGATCGAGCCCATCCCTTCCGGGAACGACGCCGCCCATGTGCAGCCGATGGCTCCCCATGCGGCCGATGTGCCGCCGAAGGAGGAGCCTGTGCAGCCGGAAGCTCCTGCACAGGAGCCGGTTAAGCAGCCCGAGCAGCCTGCCCCGTATGTGCGGGCGAGGCGCGCGCGAACGCTGCAGCCCACCATGGAAAACCCCGCTCAGCCCGACCGCGGGCCCCGGGCGGAGTTCGTGCCCCAGCCGTTTGTGCAGATCAGCCCGGCCGACCTGCCGGAAATGCCTGCGAAGGCCGAACCCATCGAGGAGGAGCCGCTGCTGTTCCAAGAGGAGATGCCCCTGAACGAGGATGTCGGTCCCGATGAACCGGAGCCATTTTTCCCGCGCAAGGAAACGCCTGTGCAGACAGGAGTATGGAACGCGAAAAACAAGCAGGACAAGCCTTCCGCGCCCATTTTGCCGCCGGATGACCTTTGGCCCGGCGACGAGGAGGAAGAACCCTCCGAGCCTGCGGAAAAGAAGAAATTCAGCTTTCCGTGGCAAAAGAAAAAGGAGGAAGACCTCGTCCTCACCGCTTCCGGAACCGAGGAAATGCCCGCGCGCAAGCCGGTCATCACGCGAAAAAAGCGCGATACGCATATTCCCGAGCGCATCATCAAGCGCAAAGAGCCTGAGCCGGAGGAGGAGCGCTTTGAGGACGACGAGGAACCGCAGGACGTGTTCTTCATGCGCCCGAAAAAGCCGCGCCGGCAGGAGGACGATTCGATCGATGATGCATACGTCAACAGCCGCGTGCGCTCCATCCTGTTCGCCATTGCGTTTGTAACGTGCCTGTTTGCAGCGGTGTGGCTATTCGCCACATCCTCTGGGCAGATGTTTCTGGCCGGGTTCAATCTCAGCTCGTCTGCCGAAGCGTACCGCGATCTGGGCGACAGCGCGCTGGGCAACAACCAGGTAAAGCGCGCGGCGGAGGCCTATTATAAGGCGCTCAGCCTCGATCCGGACGATTACGAGACCGCGCTGCTCGTGGGCAAAACGCAGCAGCAGATCGGCGAATACGACACGGCGGCGGATGCGTTTTACATGTGCACGAAGCTGCAGCCCGCGTCGCCTGAGCCGTATCAGGCGCTCATCCGGCTGTATGAGATCCAGAACGAGCAGGAAAAGGCGCAGTATTTCCGGGAACTTGGGCGCGCGAATGCGGGGATCAACTAGAGAAGTCCGTTCTTTGGACGCCACGGCGAGGCTATGGCTCGTACAGAAAAAAGAGAAAAGGCTGGCATGCGATCAACGCGCAGGTCAGCCTTTTGTGTATTATAGAAGTTTGGATTCCAAAGGGACGGGATTTTCAGGTGCGCCGCCCCTGAAACCCCGCTTAAGGGTCATTGACTCTTAAGAATCCCTTATTAGGGGGACAAAATATACAGCATCGATATTCTGTCGAAAACTATCGTCATACATCAATCCCAAAATGATGGGATTCCAAAGGGCGAGGTGGCAAACCTGTAGGTTTGCCAGTTCGGCGGGAGCCGAACCGCCGACGGCTGAATCAATGATTCGGGCGCAGCGCCGTGAAATCCCTTTGGCAGGGGGCAGGAGACGGAGTCCCCTGCTGTATACCGGAATCTGATAGCACAATACAGAACAACGGCATGCCAACCGGTAGGAAGGCATGCCGTTCTTTTTTTATTAGCCCAAATGATGGGATTCTTAAGGGCCGATGGCCCTTAAGCAGGGGTTCCAAAGGAACGGAGTCTCTTTGGCGTGCCTTACTCCGCGGGCTGCGCGGTGGGCGCGGCGGTGGCGAAGCCGGCGTCCTGCAGGGCGTTGTCAAAGGCGTTCTGGCCCTCAGGCAGCGGAGTGGCCGCCGGTGCGAGCCATGCCGGCGCCTCTTCAGTGAGCTGTTCGATGATGTAGTCCATCACGAATACGCTGGTGTCCGCGTTTTCGGTGAAGCTCATCAGCACCATGTACATCTTGCGGTTGTCCACATTGATGTCCGGGTAGAGCATGCGGTTCATGTTCACCATGGGGATGGCGTACACATGCTTGGCGTTCGGGTCGTAATCCTCCAACTCGGTCGATTCGCCAAAGGTCGTCTTGCTCAGGTCCACATCGCCGGGGTCAAGCAGGCCCTGCTCGATATAGCCTTCCAGAGGGAGGAGGTAGCCTTCGTTGACCAGAACCTTCATCGGCTCTTCGGGCAGGATATAGATATCGCCCTCGGCCACGCCCAGCATGAGCATATACTGCTGGCCGCCGTAGCCGTCCACATCGTTGTCGGGGTCATATGCGATGCGCTGGAACACGACCTCTTCCAGAGTCGGGTCGAATTCCTGTCCTGCAACGAGCGCCTCGGCTTCCAGCTCCTGCAGGCGGCCTTCCATTTCCGCAGTGGGGGTGACCACCTGGAAATAGACCTGACGGTTATTGGGAGAGTGATATTCCGTGGCTGAATAGAGCACATCGGCAAGCATCCAGATGCACGCCGCCAGCAGCACATATATCCATTTATGATACGAGATAAAATCGCGCAGATTTTCCTTTTTCATTGCAGTCTTGGGCATGATCGTTCCTCCTGCTCATACACATCTTTCTCTATTATACCCCTGCGCGCCCTTTCCCGCAACAAAAAGGTTATGAAATAAATTTGGCAACAGTTCGAACTTCGCCTTTTTGCAGTCAAAAGAAAAGGAGCAGCCCGAAGGCTGCTCCTGATTCTCTGACCTAAGAGGTTTGCTGTTAGCCAGCGATCTTACCCATTTCGATGGCCTTTTCGGTGTAGAAGCCCATGTACTCTTCGACGCCCAGAGCGTTGAAGCCTTCGACATAAGCATCCCAATCAGCATCGATATCCTTGGTGCCGGCCCAGAACTGAGCGCGCCACTCACGATAGTAGGTGCTGAAGTCGGCCTGCAGGCGAGAGAGTTCGCCGGAGATTTCGGAGGAGAAGGTGAAGGGGGCCCAAACGTCTTCAGGCACGTAGTTGATCAGGCCAGCCGCGGACTCGAGGGAGCACGGCCAGGTTTCGCCGCCCTTGAAGCATTCGTTGGTAGCAACGGAGGGGTTGCCGCCGCCCTGCCAGACAACGTAAGGAGCGAGCATCTGCTCAAAGTTGGTGCCGTTGGGATCGTTCAGGATCCAGTTGGTGTAGTCATAGGCGCCGGTCTCTTCATCATAGTACCAGGTGCCTTCGGTATCCTCGGCGTTTTCGCCCTGGATGCCCAGGAAGTAGGACAGGATGCCATCCTCAGAATAGAGGTAGTCAACCCACTTGGCAGACTCTTCCGGATGCTCGTTCA
>JAFQGN010000185.1 GCA_017398245.1 Clostridia bacterium
GCGCCCGTCGGACCAGACCCAGATGCGGTCTTCGGCGCAATCGAAAACGCAATCGGCGTTCATATTGGCCGGAGCGACCAGCTCGCCGGCGATGAAGATGCGCTGATCGAAGGCTGTGCAGGAACCGTAGGCGGAATGCGCCGTGATGACCACGCGGTATTCGCTGGCACGACGCTGCGGGAACAGCGCGCGCCGCATAGGGTACAGGTCCAGAGAATAGACATCCTCTTCGCCCTCGGGCGCGGTCCAGGTATATTCGCCGAAGAGTTCCAGCGTGCGCAGGTCGTAGCATTTTGCCTCGACGCGCAGCAGGGGTTCGTTTGCCTGCATCGTTCCGCGAAAGCGCAGGCTGCTGTCTTCGGCGACGAATGCGCTGAAGTCCTCCAGATGCATGTCCACATGCAGCTGCGAAACGGGGGTGAATGCCTCGCCGGGGACGCACAGGGGATCGGCCTCTTTAGCAAGGGCGAAGGGAAAGGCGCACATTAAAGCGATCAGCAGCGCCAGAAACTTTTTCAAAACGGTATCTCTCCTTTGACGGCGTGCGGCCAAATCGATGCGGGGCGCCTCAGAAACGCCTGAGCAGCTTTTCTACGTCCGCTTCCTGCCCGATGACCCACAGGTGTTCCTCTTCGCAGAAGATGTACCCGGGGCCGGGCACGTCGATGCGACCGTCTGCGCGGCGCACGGCGGCGATATTGACGCCATACTTCACGCGCACGTTCACATCCACGATGCTGCGTCCGATCCAGCGGCGCGGGGCGACGAGCTCGTACATGGAGCAGCCGCCGGACATTTCGAAATACTCGAAGATGCGGTCGTCGGCAATGGAGACGGCGATGCGGTCTGCCGTGTCCTTTTCCGGGAAGATGATCCTGTCTGCGCCGATGCGGCGCAGCAGCCTGCCCTGCGATTCGGACGAGGCCATGGCGATGATCTCCCTCGCGCCCAGTTCACGCAGCAGATCCGTGATCTCCAGGCTGGACTGGAAATCCTCGCCGATACAGACGATGCACGCATCGTAGGAGGAGACGTCGAACGTTTCCAGCACGTCGCGGCGACGGCAATCCGCAATGCGGGCCGTTGTGGCCAGGTGCATCAGTTCGGAGATCTTATCTTCGTTTTCGTCCACGATCATGATCTCGCACTCGCGCCCGGCAAGGCTGCGGCACAGATAGCTGCCGAAGCGGCCCATGCCGATAATCAGAAACGATTTCATGAATATACACCTCTTTTTATTTTTTTACCCGATGACAATCTGCTCCTGCGGCACGCGCACTTCTGTTTTGAGAGCGTGTTCGCCAAGAGCCATGGCAAATGTCAGGCTGCCCAGCCTGCCCAGATACATGCACAGAGCGATCAGCACGCGGGAGACGGGCGCAAGCGCGCGGGTAATGCCGGTACTCATGCCTGCGGTGCCCACGGCGGAGAAGCATTCGAACAGCACGTCCGCAAAGCCCAGTTCGGGCTGCAGTGCCATGATGGACATGGACACGATCAGCACCGCGTTCAGGCTGAGAAACACCACGGCCACGGCCTTTTTCAGCGCCTCGCCTTCGATGCGCCTGCCGAACACGGAGGCGTTTTTGCGCAGGCGGGTCATGGAAAAAGCGTACACGGCGATGGTGAATGCGGTGGTGGTCTTTACGCCGCCGGCGGTGGAGCCCGGGCTGCCGCCGACGAACATGAGCAGCATCGTCAGCAGCTTGGAGGGCGCGGAGAGCGCGGCGGTATCCACCGAATTAAAGCCCGCCGTGCGCGCTGTGACGGAGGAGAAAAGCGCTGTGAGCAGTTTGCCCCCGGGGCCGAATTCCGCGCCGGTCGCGCTGCGCTCAAAGATGAGGAACAGGGCTGTTCCGCCGAGGAGCAGCGCGCCGGTCATGGTCAGAACGATCTTGCTGTGCAGCGTATAGCGCGAAAACCGATGCCCGTGCCGCAACGCATCGCTCCATACCAGAAAACCGAGTCCGCCGATGACGATGAGCGCGCTGACGGTGCAGATGACCAGCGGATCGGCCGCATAGCGCGCGAGAGAGGAATATTCGCCCCAGCGGCCGGACAGATCGAACCCTGCGTTGCAGAAGGCGGATATAGCCGTGAACAGCGCCGTGAACAGGCCTTCGCCCAGGCCAAGCTCCGGGCAGAAGCGAAGCGCGAGCAGGGCTGCTCCGGTCAGCTCGCAGGCGAGAGTAACGCTGATGAACGTGCGCACCACGCCGATAATGCCGCCGAAATGCGGGGCGTTGATGCTTTCGGAGAGGAGTTCCTTCTGCCGAAGCCCGATGCGCTTATGGGCTGCCATGAGCATGAGCGTGGCGACGGTCATGACGCCCAGACCGCCCATCTGGATCAACAGGATGATGATCGTCTGGCCAAAGCGCGTCCATGCGGCGAAGGTATCGCGCACGACGAGGCCGGTGACGCAGGAGGCCGAGGTGGCCGTGAACAGCGCTTCCAAAAACGTTGCCGGCGCGCCTTTGGAGGCGGCGGGCAGCATCAGCAGCAGCGTGCCGAGGCCGATCAGCAGTAGAAATGCCGCTGCGATGACCGTGGTACGGCTGCGGAAAAATCCCTTTATTCTTTGCTTCATATGCTTGATTTCCTTTCTTCAAAGGCATTGTAGCACAGGTTCATTAAGCACGTGCGTTTCTTTGCCGCTTTTTATCGAGGGCGGGAGAGAACGGGGTTACGCCGTGGACTCTGTCCCCGGGCCCCTGCCAGAGGGAA
>JAFQGN010000186.1 GCA_017398245.1 Clostridia bacterium
CGGTCCCCTGCGCGACAACGTGGCCAAGAGCCTCTACAAGGTCAAGTCCACCATGTGCAACGTCGGCGTGACCAACATCCCCGACCTGCAGCGCGACGCCAAGCTGACGCTGGTATCCTCCGTTTCCATCGTTGAGGGCGGCTACCACGACGTTACCCTGCGCGCTACCACCAACCAGAACTAAAACGCAGGGCGTTTTATCCCGCCTGCTGCCGCTCAATTTTGACGAACTCCCGACCCCATATGCCAGAGGGCCGGGAGTTCTGCGTATCTGTTCGGATGGGACGACTGTATTTCCCCGAGATCCAGCCGCATAGGTTCAACGGCTGGATCTCTTAGGTTGGAGGAGGGGGAAACGGCGCGTGCACAGCTGCGCAGGGGCGATCCGAAGCACAGGGCGTTTTATCCCGCCTGCTGCCGCTCAATTTTGGCGAACTCCCGATCCTTGAATTTATGGGGCCGGGAGTTCTGCGTTTTTGGAAGAAACGATGGGCGCACATACAGGCGTATCCCCAAAGGGCATAAGAAATTCCGCCTTGGACATGTGGGCGGAATTTCGGGGGAATGCCGGCGATAATATAGAAAAGGAATGCAGAAAAGCTGACCCTTGGACTTATGGGGTCAGCTTTTCGTCAAGATTGAGCGGCAGCAAGTGGCAGCGGTGCCTCACCGCAGGGTGGCATAGATGACGGCCTTGATGGTGTGCATGCGGTTCTCGGCTTCGTCAAAGACGATGGACTGTTCGGATTCGAACACTTCGTCGGTGACTTCCATGGCCGAAATATTGAACTTTTTGCCCATTTCTGCGCCGATCCTGGTTTTGAGATCATGGAAGGCGGGCAGACAATGCATGAACACGCAGTTTTCGGCGGCCTGCGCCATCAGTGCGGCGTTCACCTGATAGGGGGACAGGTCGTGGATGCGCTCGGCCCATACTTCGTCCGGCTCGCCCATGGAGACCCAGACGTCGGTATAGATGATGTTTGCGCCCTTGACGGCTTCGGCCGGGTCTTCACAGAAGCGCAGCTGTGCGCCGGATCCGGCGGCGAGTTTTTTGCATTCCTCCACCAGCGCAGGGTCCGGAAAATACTTTGCGGGTGCGCAGGCGGTGAAGTTGATGCCCATCTTGCAGCAGCCGACCATCAGCGAATTGCCCATGTTATAGCGGGCGTCGCCGAAATAGACCAGCTTTTTGCCCTCCAGAGAGCCGAGGTGCTCCTGAATGGTGAGCATATCGGCGAGGATCTGGGTGGGATGGAATTCGTTGGTCAGGCCGTTCCATACCGGAACGCCGGCGAACTTGGCCAGTTCCTCTACCCTTTCCTGACCGAAGCCGCGATACTCGATGCCATCGTACATGCGGCCGAGGACGCGGGCGGTATCGGCAATGGATTCCTTCTTGCCGATCTGGGAGGCGGAAGGATCGAGATAGGTGGAATTCGCGCCCAGATCGGCCGCGGCCACTTCAAAGGCGCAGCGGGTGCGGGTGGAGGTCTTTTCGAAGATCAGGGCGATGTTCTTGCCGCGCAGCACATCGTGCGCGACACCGGCCTTCTTCTGGGCCTTGAGTTCGGCGGCAAGGGCGATGAGGCCCTGGATTTCGGCGGTGGTGAAATCGAGCAGCTTCAGAAAATGCCTGCCTTTGAGTTCATGGATCTGCATATCGGTATACCCCTTTCTGTTCGGGCGGATTTTTACAGGATGGATTTGAGCCATTCGATCTGCGCAAGGACGGCTTCCTTGCCGGTGCCGCCTTCGCTGTTGCGCTTATCGACGCAGGTGGTAAGATCGATAGCTTCGAAGAGGTCTTCGGCAAAGAGCTCAGAAAGCTCCTGATAGCGGGACAGCGGGACGTTCTCCAGCACCGTGTGCTCCTTTACGCATTCGCCCACGAGCGTACCGACGATCTTATAGGCGGCGCGGAAGGGCATGCCCTTTTTGACCAGATAATCGGCCAGGTCGGTCGCATTGATGAAGCCTTCCTGCGCGGCGCGATACATGCTTTCCTTATTGGTGCGCATGGTATCGAGCATGGGCGTGAAGATATCGAGGCAGGCCTTGACGGTGTCGATCGCGTCAAAGATGGATTCCTTATCCTCCTGCATGTCCTTATTGTAAGCCAACGGCAGGCCCTTGAGCATGGTGAGCGTGCCGATGAGATCGCCATAGACGCGGCCGGTCTTGCCGCGAACGAGCTCGGCCATGTCGGAATTCTTCTTCTGCGGCATGATGGAGGAGCCGGTGGTGAAGGCGTCGTCCAGTTCCACAAAGCGGAATTCCCAGCTGGACCAGAGGATGATCTCCTCGGAGAAGCGGGAAAGGTGCATCATGATCAGGGACAGCGCAGAGAGGATCTCGACGCAGAAATCGCGATCGGAAACGGCGTCGATGGAATTGCGGGAAACGCCGGTGAAGCCGAGGGCTTTGGCGGTCATGGCGCGGTCGGTGGCATAGGTGGTGCCGGCGAGCGCGCACGCGCCCAGCGGAGACTCGTTCATGCGGGCGGCGGCATCGGCAAGGCGCGTGATATCGCGCGCGAACATATTGGCATAGGCCAGCAGGTGCTGCGCAAAGCGGATGGGCTGCGCGCGCTGCAGGTGGGTATAACCCGGCAGGATGGCGTCGACGTTTTTCTCGGCCTGACCGGCGATGACCTTGAGCAGCCCGTTCAGCTTTTCACTGATGACGGCGCATTCATCGCGCAGGTACATGCGCAGATCCAGCGCGACCTGATCGTTGCGGGAACGGGCAGTGTGCAGGCGCTTGCCGACTTCGCCAATGCGCTCGGTGAGCACCTGCTCGACATACATGTGGATATCCTCAGCCGTGGGATCGATGGCGAGGGCTCCGGAATCGAGATCGGCCAGGATACCTTCCAGACCGGCGGTGATCTCGTCCCTGTCCTGCTCGGTGATGATATTGCAGGCGGCGAGCATGGCGGCGTGCGCCATGGAGCCGGTAATATCCTGACGGTACATGCGCTGGTCAACAGCGATGGACGAGTTGAAATCGTCCGCAATCTGGTCTGTTTCTTTACCGGCACGGCCGGCCCAAAGCTTTGCCATGATGAAAACGTTCCTTTCTGGGCGCTGAAAATCAGCTTCTTATAAACCTCGACGCCCCGCCGGATCAATTTTCTCCGGCGGGGCTGTGAAAAGCGATGGATACCTGATCTTAGTAGGTCTTGCCGTTCTTGGCGTTGACCTGCGCCTGCACCTTGATCGGCAGGCCGAACAGGGTGATGAAGCCGGCGGCATCCGCCTGATTGTAGACTTCGTCCTCGCCGAAGGTCGCGATTTCCTCGGAATAGAGGGAGTAATCGGACCAGACGCCGGCGTTGATCATGTTGCCCTTGTAGAGCTTGAGGCGGACCTTACCGGTCACGTTCTCCATGAGGGAATCGACAAAGGCGGACAGAGCCTTGCGCAGGGGGGTGTACCACTGGCCGTTGTAGACCAGCTCAGCGAAGCACACGGACAGCTCCTGCTTCTTGTGGGCGGCGTACTTGTCGAGGCAGATGGTCTCGAGCACGTTCAGGGCCTTGTACAGGATGGCTCCGCCGGGGGTCTCGTACACGCCGCGGCACTTCATGCCGACGAGGCGGTTTTCGACGATATCGAGCAGGCCGATGCCGTTGGCGCCGCCCAGCTCGTTGAGCTTGAGGACGATTTCCTTCTGGGTCATCTTCTCGCCGTCGAGAGCGACCGGAACGCCCTTTTCGAAATCAAGGGTGACATAGGTGGGGGTGTCGGGCGCCTGCATGGGAGAAACGCCCATCTCCAGGAAGCCTTCCTTCTCGTACAGCGGCTCGTTGCCGGTGTCTTCCAGATCGAGACCTTCATGGCTCAGGTGCCAGAGGTTCTTGTCCTTGGAATAGTTGGTTTCGCGGGTGATCTTCAGCGGGATGTTGTGGGCCTCGGCGTAATCGATCTCCTCGTCACGGGACTTGATATCCCACTCGCGCCAGGGGGCGATGACGTGCATATCCGGAGCGAAGGCCTTGATGGTCAGCTCGAAGCGGACCTGGTCGTTGCCCTTGCCGGTGCAGCCGTGGCAGATGGCGTCGGCGCCTTCGGCCTTGGCGATCTCAACGATGCGCTTGGCGATGATGGGGCGGGCGAAGGAGGTGCCCAGCATGTAATCTTCATACTTGGCACCGGCCTTGACGGTGGGGATGATGAAATCTTCGACGAATTCGTCGGTCAGATCTTCAATATAGCACTTGGAAGCGCCGGTCTTGAGAGCCTTCTCTTCGAGGCCCTCGAGCTCGTCGGCCTGGCCGACGTTGCCGGAGACGGCGATGACTTCGCAATTGTTGTAGTTTTCCTTCAGCCACGGAATGATGATGGACGTATCCAGACCGCCGGAGTACGCCAGAACGACCTTCTTGATATCTTCCTTCTTCATGGGTATATCCTCCAGACATATTGTTTTTGCAGGGATGGCCTGTCGCCTTTTCTGCACCAAAGGCAGCTGCACGCTGCCGGCAGGCGATCAAAGCCTGATGTTTCTCTATTATATGCATCTGCCGCGTATTGTCAAGGGGTTATTGGATGAATATGCATGTTAAACCGATTTTTAACACATATTCATGTATAAATATGCATTTATACCAACGAATATGCACCCCGTCATGCAGACAGGGGTGCATATTGCGGATATTTAGCCGTAATTGGCGGAAAGCGCGGTATGGGCAAAGCTCTCGACCTGATCCCACTGCACAGTGAAGCCCGCGCCCTTTGCGCAGAAGACGGAATGGGGCGAGTTTTCGGTGTCGGCAAGGGGGCTGTAGCCTTCGGCGGCGATGACCTCGTCGGCATTGTGGCAGTCCTGATAGCCGATGTGCTCCCACTGCGCGGAGCCCTGGCCGTGCGTGAGCGCGGGGAGCTGCTCGAGCAGTTCAAGAAACGAGGAAGCGGCGACCGTACCGCCCAGTTCGCACTTGGCGGAGCCGCGCTCCATGACATCGGTCTGGGCATGGATCTGCAAAAGTTCGCGCATGAGCAGATCGTACTGGTTTGCCGGTGCGGCGATGGAAAAACGACAGACGGGCTCGAGCAGGCGGCTTTCGCCACGCATGAGCGCGTTGCGCACGGCGCGGCAGGCGGCTTCGTAGAAATCGCCGCCCTCGGTGTGCTTAAGATGGTGGCGGCCGTTGACGAGCACGATGCGAACGTCGGTCAGCTCTGCGCCGATAAGCACGCCCGGATGCTTTTTCTTGAGAAGGATCTCGCGGATGGTGTTCTGCCACTGGAGGGGCAGGAAATCGACATGGCATTCGCTTTCGAACGAAATACCGCTGCCGCGGGGCATGGGCTCAAGCCGCACGCGCACTTCGGCATAATGGCGCAGGGGCTCGTAGTGACCGACGCCCATGGTCTCGCCGGTGATCGTTTCCAAATAACGGACCTTGCACGGGCCGAAGTGCACGTTCAGGCCGAAGCGGGATTTGAGGATATCGGTCATGGTTTCCAGCTGCACGGCGCCCATGACGCGCACGGCGACGGTCTGCGTTTTTTCCTGCCATTGAGCCTGCAGGAGGGGGTCTTCGTCCTCCAGAATGCGCATGGCGGCGAGCAGCTTGGACGGCGGCGCGCCGTCGAGAACTTCGGCGCTGGTCTGCAGCATGGGCGAAAGGGCCTTTTCTTCTTCCCCCGCCCCATGGCCGATGATCTGGCCCGCCTTGGCGGAAAGGCCCGCAGCGGCGCAGAGCATGCCGGGCACGGCTTTATCCAGCACGGCAATCCTGCCGCCCTGCACGCTATAAAGATTGGTAACCTTTTCTTCCTCCGGGCCGATCTTATCGCGCGCGCTGATCGTGCCGGAGAGGACCTTCATATAGACAAGGCGGCCTGCGGAATGATCGGCCTTGACCTTATAGACTCGGGCGGAGAAGGGTTCGGCCGCTTTTCGCTGCGGATCCGGAAAACGCGCGAGCAGGCCGGAGAGAAGATCGAGCGCCTCGCCCACTCCCCTGCCCTGCAGCGCGGAACCGGCAAGCACCGGGAAGATCTCACGTCGGCGGAAGAGGCGGGAGAGCGATTTGAGCCATGTTTCGCGGTCGAATTCGCCTCCAAGATATTTTTCAAGCAATGCCTCATCGCGCCCGGCGGTCTCCTCGGCAAAGGCCTCTTCGGAAGGCCAGAGGCGCATATCGACGATATCGGAGGAGAATTCCTCCTTCAGGGCGGCGATGATGGAATCCGGGTCGGCCCCGGCGCGGTCGGTCTTATTGAGGAAAATGCAAACGGGCACATTATAACGCTTCAGGATGCGCCAGACCGTGCGCGTATGGGCCTGGATGCCCTCAGCGCAGGAGATGAGAAGCACGGCGGCATCGATAACGGAGACGGCGCGCTCCATCTCGCCGGAAAAATCGGCGTGGCCGGGGGTGTCGACCAGCTGCAGGGTGTTTTCTCCTACGGAAATGGCCGCCTGCGCGCTGAAAATGGTGATGCCGCGCTGGCGTTCGAGCGGGTGGTCGTCCATAAAGGCGTCGGCATGGTCTACTCGGCCCAGAGAGCGGATGGCCTGGGACTGATAGAGCAGCTGTTCGCAAAAGGTGGTTTTGCCCGCGTCTACATGGGCAAGCATGCCGACGGAAAAATGCATAATGAATCGCCTCCCAACCGTTCTATTGTACATGGTCGCGCGGAATTATTCAACCGCCTGCGTTATTGCGCAAGGATATGAAAAGCGCTCCCGCGCAAGGCGGAAACGCTTTATATGCGGACATTATTTCAGAAAATCACCGATATCGCCGAGCAGTCGGCCGACAGAATGGTACTTGCCGGAATAGATGACGGGATCGAGCGCGGTGAGATCGACGGCAAAGGTATCTTTGATATCGAGCCGCGCGTCGATCTGCACGTTTTTGATGCGGCAGAAGAAGGTGGCGGAGGCGCCGGTGACGACCGTTTGGACGACCTCGCATTCATAGACCCAGCGGCTGGCCTCCAGAACGGGTACGTCCACCGCCTGCCCGCGCCCGACGGCATAGGGAACGGCGTCCTTCGGGCCGTCGGCAGCGGAATGTGCACCGAAATAGTCCATCAGCGGGAGCATGTCGGTGCTGACGAGGTTCGCGCTGAACACGCCTTCGCGCTCGACGTTGCGGCGCGTGCGCTTGGTTCCGAACATGCTGACGACGAGCAGGTAATCGTCGCCGCCTTCGCAGGTGACGCTCAGCCACGTGATAGGCGCGAAATTGTGCGTGCCGTCTTCGTTATTGGTGCCGATGAGGAACGCCGGCTGCACGCACATGGAAAACTGTGTGCCGACAGATTTTCGGCAGACAGCGCCGGACGCGCGCCATGCGGCGGCCTTTTCCAGCAGTTCGTTGATCAGATCTTGCTTGCCCGGGGTGTACAGGGCGCGGTTATCGGCATGCTCGGCGCAAAGGCGGCGCTTGAGCGCGTCGTAGCGTGCGGCTTCGGCCGGGTGCGCGTTGCAGTAATCGCGGAAATTGATGTAATTCTTCCACGCGGGATCCGTATATTCGACGATATGGATATGGTGCGTTCGGGTATCGGCGGCCAGATCGCCCATGACGAAGAGATGCTGGCCGGGCCTGTCCTGCCCGCGGTCGATAAAGCCGTTTTGCGCGAGGGCTTCGGCATGGGGCGCGATATCCTCCAACGAGCGGACGGCAACGACGAGATCCAGAATGGGTTTGGCGGAGATGCCGCGGATGGCCGTGCTGCCGACATGCTGGATATCGACGGCGGTATCGCCAAGGATGGAACGCAGCAGGGAAATAGTCTGCTGAGCGGCCTCCTCCCATTCTTTTTCGTGCGGACAGAGTACGACTGTGCCTCGTTTAAGACCGAGCATGAATATTCCTCCTTTACAAAACGATGGCTTCCACGCCGTGTTTGCGGAACGCGGATACATCCGCATTGGGCGTTTGGTCGGTATCGAAGGGCGGGGCGTAGGTCATGCCCGCCATTTCGTATTTCGCGCCGGCAGTTTTATGGTAGGGCAGAAGCTCGACGCGGATCAGATTTTTGCTACCCGAAACGAAGTTTGCCGTAGCTTCCAGATTTTCGGGCGAATCGTTCACGCCCGGGATGAGCGGGACGCGCAGGATGCAGGGCGTATCGCTTGCAAGGAGCAGGCTAGCGTTGGCAAGGATGCGCTCGTTGGGCTGGCCGGTCCAGAAGGCATGCTGCGCGCTGTCCATGTGCTTGAGGTCCATGATGACGAGATCGACCGTATGCACGGCTTCGGCAAAGATTTCCTCGGGAGCAAAGCCGCTGGTCTCGACAGCGGTATGCGCGCCATCGAGCAGGGCGATCGTCTCGCGCACGAATTTCCACTGGGAAAGGGGTTCGCCGCCGGAGAAGGTGACCCCTCCCCCACTGCTCTCCCAGAGAGATTTGTCTCGGATGAGGCGCGCGGCGAGCTCCTGCGGGGAAAGCTCTTCTCCGCAAAGACGGCGAAGGCCCGCCTTGCAATACGGGATGCACGCGCCGCAGGCGATGCATTCCTCGTGCGTGCAATGGGCTTTGCACTCGCCGCAATGGGTGCAGGCGGCGGTGGAGACCATGAGCTGCGTTTTGTGCAGCAGCCCTTCCGGGTTATGGCACCATTTGCAGCGCAGCGGACAGCC
>JAFQGN010000003.1 GCA_017398245.1 Clostridia bacterium
GGCCCGCTGACGAGCGTCGCCGCGCCTTTGAGAAGCGCGGTGCAGCCGAGGGCTCGCAGCGCCTGTACGCAGGCGAGCGGATCGTGCGGATCTGTTTCGACCAAACGCGCTGCCTCACCGGGATGCGGGGTGATCAGGCAGTTTTCGTGCAGAAGAGACCGAAGGTCTTCGTGGGCGGAGAGGATGTTCAGCGCGTCCGCATCCAGAACGGCGGGAAGGCCGCTTTCCAGCGCAGCGCAGATGACTGCGCTGTCGCATCTGCGCGAAAGCCCGGGGCCGACGGCCAGCGCCGTTTTGCCCGCAATCGCCTCGCGCAGAACGGGTACGGCCTGCGGGCCGATCGCGCCGTCTTGTTCGGGAAGCGCAATGCACATCGCGCAGGGGGCGAGGGTCTGCAAAATGGGCACGATCGACGCGGGGCAGGCGACGGTCACCAGCCCTGCGCCGCTGCGCAGTGCACTTTGTGCGGCCAGAGCGGCCGCTCCAGCCATGCCAAGAGACCCTGCCACGATCAGCAGATGCCCGAACGTTCCTTTATGGCAGTTGTGCGGCCGCTTTTCGCATGCCGGGGAGATATCCTGGGGTTCGTACAGGCGGATGGAGTCCTTTGGACGGAATTCTTCTCCGATGCCGATCGGCCGGACGATCAGCCTGCCGCAAACATCCATCCCGCGTCCGAGATAGTGGCCGGGTTTTGCACATTCGAAGGTGACGGTGACGTCGGCGCGCACGAACGCGCCGGGAGTTTCGCCCGTATCGGCGTTCAGGCCGGAGGGGATATCGCAGCTGAGCACGATAGAGCCGGCCTGCCTGTCCTGCTCCATGCGGGCAAACAGACTGGCGATTTCCTCGGACGGAGCGCGGTTGAGCCCGATGCCAAAGACGGCGTCGACCCAGGCGTTCGGCCGGGGCATATTCTCAAAATTGCTGCCCTGCCATACGTTTGCATGCTCCAGAGCCCAGCGGCGCATGCGCATGGCGTCGGGCCTGCGGGGCAGTTCGGGCATGACGTCCAAAACGATGCTCCTTCCGCCGC
This sequence comes from Clostridia bacterium, assembly GCA_017398245.1. The sequence continues at coordinate 1,037 of JAFQGN010000003.1, forward strand.
CCTCGGCAAACATGCGCGCGGCGGCGTAGCCATCGCCCCCGTTGCCGCCGTTTCCGCAGGCGAACACGCAGATGCGCCCGGAGGCTCCGCCAAGCCGCACGCACAGCTCGTCGGTCAGCGCTCGTGCGGCGCGCAGCATCAGTGCGTCGGAATAGGTCTTCGTGTGTTCCATATAGGCGCGTTCCATCTCGCGCATTTGCGCCGCGGTAACGATCGTCTTCATGTGTTGCCCTCCGTTTTGGTTCAAAGTTCAGGCTCGTCTGTCAATATAGCCATGGCTGCCGCCATTTCGGATTCATGAGTGATGGAGAGGTGGATCCTGCCGCCGCCGATGGCCCGATATCGCTCCAGCGCGCCGCCGCTTAATCTGCACAGCGGGAGCCCCGCCTCGTTCCAGAATATTTCGATATCCCACGGGCCGAAACCGGAAAACCCTGTGCCGAGCGCCTTGGAGACGGCTTCTTTGGCCGCCCAGATGCCCGCCGCGCTCTGCACGCCTTTGCGCTCGATATGTTCGTTTTCGCCTTCAGTGAAGATGCGCCGTCGGCTGTGCTCCTTTTCCAGCATTTTGCCGATGCGGCGGACTTCGATCAGATCCAGCCCTGTTCCAAGGATCATGCTTTTGCCTCCCCGATCAGATATAGCCCATCATGCCGCGGACAGAGACCTCGCCAAAGTGCAGAGAGAGCACCTCGCCGCCATCGGTTTTCAAAAGGAGAGAGCCGTCTTCGGCCATGTCGATCGCCTCGCCGACGATGCTGTCGCCGTCTCTTTCTGCGCGCACGCGCTTATGCAGAGTGAGCATGCGCGCTGTGCACGCGCTGCGGATGGGCGCGAAGCCTTCCGCAAGCCAGATCTGCGTCCAGAAGGCGAGGCGCTGCATCAGGCATGTTGCGATTTCGGCGCGCTGCGGATCGAAACCGCCCGCAGCCTGCAGCGACGTTGCCCAGGGGAGCTCGGGCGGAAATTCCAGCCCGCAGATGTTCAGCCCGATGCCGGTCACGGCCCAATCGATGGTCCCGTCCGGTCTGAGGCCCGTTTCGGCCAGAATGCCGCACGCCTTTTTGTCGGAGAGGATGACGTCGTTAGGCCATTTGATGCCCGCGCGCAGGCTGCTGCCAGCCTGTTCCAGAGCGGAATCGAACGCATCGCATACGGCCAGCGCGGCGACGAACGAAAGCTCGGGCGAGCGCATGGCGTGCGTGTTTACGGGACGCGTGATATAGCTCATGTAGATGCCCCGGCCCGGCTCGCTCATCCATGTTCGGGAAAGGCGGCCGCGCCCGGCGGTCTGGCTTTCGGCGAAGACTGCCGAACCCTGCGGCGCGCCTGTGCGGGCGAGCTCCTTTGCGCGGATGTTCGTCGAATCGATCAGATCGTGGTATTCGCAATTTGGAATGGAGGCGATCGCCTCGCGATAAGTTTGCGTTTCGCTGTTCATTTTTCGGTCTCCTGTGTGTTCTGCCTCTATTGTACCGCGCGCGGGGCCTGTATTTCAAGAGGAAAGAAAGCGAACGCTGCTCTTTCCAAGCGGCGCAAAAAATGGTATAATGGAAATACTGGGGAATATCGTTCTCCATGCAATACGTTGTATTCCTTTTACGGAAGGAGTTGTATACAGGATGAAGAGGATCGGCGTACTTACCTCCGGCGGAGACGCGCCGGGCATGAATGCGGCTATCCGCGCCGTTGTGCGCACGGCGATCGCCAACGATATGTCCGTCGTCGGGTTCAAGAGGGGTTATAACGGCGTTCTGATGTACCAGAACGGCAGCAACGATGATTACGAGATCATGACCCGCCGCAGCGTCGGCGAGACGATCCATCGCGGCGGCACGTTTTTGATGACCGCCCGCTGCAAGGAGTTCCACGAGGTGGAAGTGCAGAAGAAGGCCATTTCCAACATGCGGCTTCTGGGGCTGGAGGGCCTGGTCGTCATCGGCGGAGACGGCACCTTCCGCGGCGCGAACGCCATGACCGAGCTCGGGTTCCCGGTAGTAGGCATTCCGGGCACGATCGACAACGACCTGCCTTATACCGATTATACGCTCGGTTTTGATACGGCTGTGAATACGGCCTGCGAGTGCATCAACAAGATCCGCGAGACGAGCGGCAGCCACGAGCGCGGCAGCCTCGTGACCGTAATGGGCCGCAACTGCGGCGATATCGCCCTGCACACGGCGATCGCTTCCGGCGCGGATATCGTGCTTTTGCCCGAGAGGCCGTGGAGCATCGAAGAGCTTGCAGGCCGCATCAAGTGGTCGGTGCTGGAGGGTAAGCGCTCTACCATCATCGTGATGGCTGAGGGCGCGATGGATTCGCTCACTTCCGATGTGCCCGCGCTGGTCAAGGCGCACCCGGAGTTGGGCGTGACCGGTGAAGGCGTGCTGAGTTCTTCCAAGCTGGCTGCCCTTTTGGAGATTCTTTCCGGGCACGAGATCCGCGCGACGGTGCTGGGCTATATCCAGCGCGGCGGAACGCCTTCCGCTTCTGATCGTCTGCTTGGTTCCCGCTTTGGCGAGCATGCGGTCAAGCTGCTGCGCGACGATATCGGCGGTATGGCCGTCGGTATCCGCGAGAACAAGATCATCGAGGTTCCCTTTGCACAGGCGTTCGGTAGCCATCGCCCGGTGAACGACCAGCTGATGGAGCTGCTCGATACCCTGTCCACCTGATACACATTACAAGTGCCGGGCTGCGCATGCGGCGCCGGCACTTTTTTCGGAGAGCATATGAACGAAAAACACACGATACAGATCCATGGCATCGGCTCGGCGTTGCAGGGAGTCGGAAGGCTTTCCGACGGGCGCGCGGCCTTTGTGCCGGGCGCGATTCCGGGCGAAACGGTCGAGATCGAAATTGCGAAGGATGCAGGCCGTTTTGTCGTTGCCGATTTGAAGGAAGTGCATGAGCGCGCGCCGGAGCGCTGCGAGCCGTTCTGCCCGCACTTTGGCAAATGCGGGGGCTGCGCGGCGCAGCATATGAACTATGCGGCGACGCTCAAGCACAAGCAGACCGTGGTGCAGGATGCGCTGCGCCGCATCGGCGGGCAGAGAGAGATAGAGGCGCTGCCCGCGATCGGCATGGAAGAGCCGCTGTATTACCGAAACAAGGTGGAATACGCCGTCGCACCGGACGGTTCGCTTGGCTTTTCCATGGCGGGAAGCCACGCCGTCGTGCCCGCGGTGGAATGTCCTCTGGCGGAAAATGCCATTCTGCCCGTTGCAAAGGCAGTGGAAAATTGGTTGAAAACGGAGGGAAAGGGCAGCCGGTTACGGTACGTGGTCGTTCGCAGCACGAAGGCGGGAGAGGTCATGCTCGTTCTTTCCGGCGAGCGCATTTCGGGCGAGGCGGAGCTGTATGCGGTTCTGCCCGAAAGCGTGAGATCGGTGCATTTCTGCCATTTGAAGTTCCGCCCGGCGCACGCGCTGGATGGCGAAACGCGCCATCTGTGCGGCGAAAAAACGCTGGTGGAGGAGCTGGCCGGCATGCGCTTCAGCCTTTCGGCGCAGTCGTTTTTTCAGGTGAACCGTAGCCAGTGCGAAAAGCTGTTGGCGAAGGCGGTGGAATTTGCGACGGCAGGGCAGAAGGGCGCGCTGGCGGCCGATGTGTACTGCGGCGTGGGCACGCTTTCGCTGGCGATGGCAAAATCGCCCGAGATCGGAAAGGTGCTGGGGTTTGAGATCGTGCCGCAGGCGATCGCCGATGCGAAGGCCAATGCGAAGGCAAATTCTCTTGCGAAAAAAACGGCGTTTTTTGCCGGAGACGCCGCGCTGACTCTTCCCAAGGAGATCCGCGGGCGCGAACTGTGCGCGGCGATCATCGATCCGCCCCGCAAAGGAGCTGCGCCGGAAGTGCTGCGCGCGCTGATGGCTTCGAAGCCGCAGCGGATCTGCTATGTTTCCTGCAACCCGGCTACCCTTGCGCGCGATATCGCTATTCTGGCCGAGCAGTACTCGGTCGAGATCGTACAGCCGGTAGACATGTTCCCGTGGACGGAGCATGTGGAGACGGTAGTCCTGCTGAGCAGGAAATAGATAGGATGACACGGCTCTGCCTCTTTTTAAACTTATAGTTGAATAAGGAGGGGATTGAAGTGAGAAAATGCGTTCGGTGCGGAGAAGAAATGAAAGAAAACTGTGATTTGAAAGTTGACGGGTTTGCATCCGGAATTGCAATGTATGCAAAGGAAAACAGCCTGTTCGGAGGAAGGATAGGGAAACCGAAAATTGCGATTTGCCCGAACTGCGGGGAAGTTTCTATTTATATAGAGGATACAGACGCGCTGAAATAGCGCGGATAAATGGAAGGGCAGACGGCTTGGACAGCGCGCACTGCCCGGAAGGCTTGTTGTCCGCAAAAACGATCAACACGAAACCAATGCTGAGCCGGGAGATGCGCCCGTGCGAAAGGAGAACGCTATGCTCATCTTTTTTGTTCGCCATGGCCTGACCGATTGGAATAAGGAGAGGCGGTTTCAGGGTACCTGCGATATTCCGCTGAACGAGGATGGCCTGCGGCAAGCGCGCATCGCGGCGAAGCGCTGCGGCGAGCTGGGGATCGAGCGCGTGTACCATTCCACGCTTCTGCGCGCTGCGCAGACGGCGCAAGCGGTGGCCGTGGCGTGCCATGCGTCGCTGTACCCGCATACCGGGTTCAACGAGGTGTGCATGGGGTTGTTTCAGGGGCTGAACCACGCGCAGGCGCAGGAGAAATTTCCCGAGGCCTATGCCCGCTATTTTTCCGACCGTATAAACGCCGCGCCGCCTGAGGGGGAATCGCTCTCTCAGCTGCAGCAGCGGGCTCTGCGCGCGTTGGAATTTGCCGAAAAGGACGCGGAAGGCTGCGAGAGGATCGCAGTCGTTTCGCACGGAGCGCTGCTCAAAACGCTGCTCGGCGCGATCGCGGGGATTCCGCTGGAGAGCTTTGCCGGGTTTGATGTGAGCAACGGTTCGATCAGCGTGATCGAATCGCGAAACGGAAGGCGCAGGCTGATCACGCTCAATTCCATGGCGCATTTCGGCGATCCGTATATCGAAATGGCGCAGACAAAGCTGATGATCTGACGATTGGGGGAAAAGTATGATCTACCGCAAAGATAAATACGGCAATCCCATATCTGTGCTGGGCTACGGCTGCATGCGCTTTTCGCAGAAGGCCGGGCGCGCGGATCTGGAAAAAACGGAAAAAGAGCTGCTTGCGGCGATCGAAGCCGGCGTGAATTATTTCGATACCGCCTATATCTACCCGGGCAGCGAGGCGGCTCTGGGCGAGATACTGGAGCGCAACGGTCTGCGTGGCAAAGTGAACATTGCAACGAAGCTGCCGCATTATCGGATCAAAAGCCGGACGGACGCGGAACGTTTCTTTGCGGAAGAGCTGCGCCGGCTGCGCACCGACCACATCGACTATTACCTGATGCATATGCTCACGGATGAAAA
>JAFQGN010000019.1 GCA_017398245.1 Clostridia bacterium
AGAAAAGGGTGCTTTTCTTTTCCTAAAGAAAAGCACCCCTCGCAGTTCTCTTATGTGCGTTACTCGCCGAACATGGCGTCGATGAACTCGCGAGCCTCAAAGGGCTGCAGATCGTCGATCTGCTCGCCCACGCCGATATAGCGCACGGGTAGGCCGAGTTCCTGGCGGATAGCGATGGCGATGCCGCCCTTGGCGGTGCCATCCAGCTTGGTGAGCACGATGCCGTCCAGCTGGGCGACGTCCCGGAACATCTGGGCCTGCGTCAGGCCGTTCTGGCCGGTGGTCGCATCGATGACCAGCAGCGCCTTGACGGTCGCTTCCGGATACTCGCGCGTGACCACGCGGGAGATCTTTTTCAGCTCTTCCATCAGGTGCGCCTTGTTGTGCAGGCGGCCGGCGGTATCCACTACCAGGATGTCCGCATGGCGGCCCTTGGCGGTCTGGATGCCATCGAACACGACGGCGGCCGGGTCGGCTCCTTCGGCCTGCTTGACGATCGGCACATCGGCACGCTCTGCCCAAATGGTGAGCTGATCGGCAGCGGCTGCGCGGAAGGTATCGCCCGCGCAGATGATGACGCGGCGGCCGACGGTCTTAAAGCGGGAGGCGAGCTTGCCGATGGAGGTGGTCTTTCCAACGCCGTTCACGCCGATAACCAGAAGCACCATGGGGCTTTCCAGGCGCATGGGCTCGGAGCCCATCAGATCGACCAGGATATCCTTGAGGATGCCCTTGGCCTTGGCCGGATCGCCGATCTTTTCGGTCTGGCACTTGGTGCGCAGGCGTTCCACGGCGGTCTCGGTGGTCTTCACGCCCACATCGGCCATGATGAGGATATCGGTCAGATCCTCATAAAAATCGTCGTCGAGCTCCTTATAGGCGACGACGAGGTCGTCCATTTTGGAGGAAACATTATCGCGCGTGCGCGTAAGGCCACGCTTGATGCGGTCAAAAAGTCCCATATGTGCCTTCCTTTACTCCTGCGCAGCAGCTTCCGCCTGGGCTTCAAGCTGGTTGTGCAGGTCATAATCGTATTCGTTGAGCAGGTCAAAATCGAAGATGAGCCACTCTTCTCTGGAAGAGGAATAGCCCCAATACAGGCGGTACACGCAGGGATAGGCCTGTTCTTTGCCGCTGCTGGTGGACATATGGAACGCCATCTGCACATCGACAGAGAAGCAGTTATCGGCAAAGAGATAGTAATTGTGCGTGGCCTCGTGCGAGAAATAGTAGCGCGAATGCGGGGTGAACCAATCGTTGTCGTAAGCGTTGATCTTGTCCGCCGCCTCGGAATCCTTGAGCACATACTGCATCACATTTCCACGGGTGTTGTCCTCAGAAACGAAGGTGGCATAAGCCTTGGCGGCCTTGAGGACGCGCTCTTCCATCTTGGGCTTAATGCGCTCGTCCTGGTATTCCAGATCCATATGCCAGCCGTTTTCGCTGCCTTCATCCGGGATGAGGGTTCCTTCGGCCCCTTCGGCGTTCACGACTTTGATTTCCGGCACGCCGAAATGGGAAGTGAAGGTATAGACATGGAAGGTGGGGGTGTAGATATTGCCGGGCAGCTTGCCTGCGGCGAAGGTTTCGATATCACGCTGGGTGATATATTCTTCGGACAGGGGCATGCCGTTGACCAGCACCTGATAGTTGGACAGCGCCTTGACGGTGTAGGTGGTCTCCGGCGCGGGGATGTCCATGGTCATGCCCGCGAATTCCCATTTTTCGATGGACAGGGTGAAGAATTCGTAGGGGGAGAACTGCTCGTCATAGGGCTCGGCCGACTTTTTGAGCGTGAATTCGGAGAATTTCGCGCCGTCTGCCTTAGCCTCGTACACCTTGGTGTTTTCGTCGGTGCCGTAATCGAGCGTGCAGGTGATGGTCTTGCCCTCGAGCAGGCCCTTGACGTAATTCACATAATCCTGATCGGTCTCGTACTCGTTGAGCTCGATGCTGCCGCCGCACAGGTCGATCATCTCTTCCACGCGGCCTTCGGTGTAAATGGCCTGATAAGGCTCGGCCACATATTTGGGCAGCGCCTGTTCATAGGCTTCGCACCAGCCCCAGCCAAAGTAGCAGATATAGCCGATGCCCGCCAGAGCCGCGAGAACAAGGGTCCAATAGATCGTATAAAATACGGGGAAGCCGCGCTTCTTGCTCTTTTTCTTTGCCATTGCCGCTTTCCCTCCTTATTTCACGATCCACGCCGTGGGCAGCTTGCGCGTGCCGTAGAGCGAGGCCTTGTCGTTGACCAGTTCGCCTTCATAGTACATAAAGGACGAGGTGCCGCCGTCCAGATTCGCGGCGTTGACCGCGCCGAAATCAAGCATGACTTCGATCAGATCGGCATAGGATGCGCCCAGCGAATTGACCTTGCGGCCGTTGATGACCAGAAGGAGCATGGCGCCGTCACCGCGCTGGCCGATGGCCGTGCGCGGGTTCAGGCCAGAGCCCGCGCCCGAAATATCCACCGCTTCGCCATTTTTGACAAGGGCGGGGCCGAAGGTGACGCAATCGCGCACGCCGTTTTCAAAGGCGGTGGTGGCGCTCATCACGCCAAAGGTGAGCTTGTTGTCCTTGGTCATGCCGATGACGAGGTTATTGTCGCCGCCGCCGCGCCTCCAGACCACTTCGCCCTGCGAAATGACCGGGCCGATGGGGGTGCCGCCGTCGCCAAGGCCGTTGTCATCCAAAAAGCCGCCCGCGTTCACCGCGCCGACCGCGCCGTATTTTTCGGCGATCTCGGCAAGGCGCATGCCGGCCTGGTTGCCCAGGTTATTGCTCACGCCCACGCTCACGCGGGAAGGATCCTTCACGATCATCATATAGCCGTTATAGGTGGGGCCGGTGACGGGAACGATCTCGATATCCTGCTCCTGCTGTACCTCGCCCGCGGTTTCGGGCTTCTCTTCCACCGGAGCGATGACGACCAGAGAGGTGTCCACCTCGTCGTCGGACATCTGCACGCTGTTGCGCGCCTTGATGGCTTCCATCTCTTCATCCGAGAAATAGATATAGCCCACGAACTTGGCCGCGCTGGTTTCCAGAGTGGACATGACCAGCCAATCGGACAGGGTGCCGCTGGGGCCATAGGCCAGAACCGTCGCCACGCCGAACACGGCCGCAACGGCCAGAACGACCACCGTAATCAGAACGAGGAAGCTCCTGCCGATGACGCGGCGGATGGCACGTGCCCTTCTGCGCCGACGGGCGCGTTCCCTGCGCGCCTGCTTTGCGCGCGCTTCGCGAATCTCTTCTTTGGTGCGCCTGGGCGCCCCTTCTCTTGCGTTTGCCATTGTCTGTCGGTCTCCCTCATAGAAAAATACTAAAAAAATCTACATGGATAATCAATTTATTGTAACATATTCCGCGCTTTCTGTCTATGCGCGCGCTCTGCCATCCCCCATATCTTTTCTAAAATATAAAAGAGCGCCGGCATTCTTCCCTTGGGTGCATCGCAGTTTTCACATCATAAAAGGCCGCCGCAAACCACGGCAGCCTTTTTGCGTTTATGCGTTTTTCTCCTTGAGATACCCCGGCGCGAACAGCACCAGCGCCAGCCCCGAAACCGCGGCCGATACCCAGAAGCCGTTCTGCACGCCCAGACTTCCTGCGATGAGCCCGCCCATTACAATACCCACCACGCGCGCAACGCCAAAGCCCGCCACGTTGAGCAGCATCTGCCCGCGCGCCTTGAGCTCGTCCGGCACATGCAGCGAAACATACTTCGCCATGGAGACCGTCATCACGATAAAGCCCCAACCGTGCAGCACCTGCGCGCCGAAGGCCACCCACACGTTCTGCGCCGTGGCAAGGATGATCCACCGCAGGGTGAGCACGCTGCCCGCGATGACCAGCAGCTTTCCGACGCCCGGCTTTTTCACCAGCTTGTCCGAAAGCAGCAGGAAAGCCGTCTCGCTCACGGCGGAGACGAAATAGGCGAGCCCCAGCAGGCTGGTGGTACCGCCTTCAAAGCTGGTAAAATAAATGGAATAGTAGGTATAGAAATAGCCCATGGTCATCTGCAGAAGGGTCATGAACAGGAACAGGCGCATGAGCTTTTTCTCTTTGAACAGAACGCTCATGGGCACCTTTTCCTTGCCGTGCTGATGCCCGGGCGTGGCCGGCAGCGCATAGGAACTGGCAAACACTACGCAAAGCAGCGCCGCCGTGATATAGATCGTCGCGCCGATGCGGCTTTCGAGGAACCTTCCGGCAAAAAAGCTGACCACGGCGAAGCTCCAGCAGCCCGCAAGGCGGATGGGCCCGAAATTGATGCCCTTTTGCTGCAGATTTTCCAGAACGATGCTGTCGCCCATCGGCTGGATGGAGGTATAGAAGCAGCTGAACAGGCACATCACGCCCAGGATCCACCACGCGTTCGTGCTCACGCGCAGAAGCAGCATAGCCGCGCACGCGCCCACTGCAAGGATACGCAGCACCGTGTTACGGGTCTTCATTTTATCGCCCGCAAGACCCCAGGCCGTCTGCGTGAACATAGAAACGAATGGAACGGCCGCCATCACGACCGAGATCCACTGCGTGCTCAGGCCGGCGACGTCTCTGAAATACAGCGAGAGAAAGCCCTGATACACCGCGTTGGTGATGTAATAGGCCATCATGAAGGACGCATAGCGAAAGAACCTTTCGCGCATCGGGAACACCCTTTCTTTTCTGCAGAGGCGGCTGTTTGGGCCGCGCCCGTTTTTCTGTTTGCGTATTGGTTTTATTCTGGCCGGTTTTCGCCGGAAAATACCGTTCCCCTTCGCAGGAGGAGCGGCCCGGCTGCCTTGCCGTAAGAAGCCGTTTCTCTTCGCAAGACGAATGGCCCGGCTGCCGTACCATGGATGAATCGTTTTTCTTTATAAGACGCAGCCGAGACCGGGCCGTTTATCGCAAAGTGAGATACTCGTTCTTTTTCAGCGCATGCCAAGGCTCTGCTTGAGCTCGGCCAGCTCGCCCTCGTTCAGATTGCGCCAGCGGCCGCGCTTGAGGTGGCCCAGGCGGATATTCATGATGCGGATGCGCTCCAGAGTGAGCACCCTGTAGCCCAGCGCCTCGCACATGCGGCGGATCTGGCGGTTCAGGCCCTGGGTGAGGATGATGTTAAACTGCTTCGGGCCGCTCTGGCGGATCTTGCAGGGCAGAGTCTTGGTGTCCAGAATTTCCACGCCCGAGGCCATATGGCGCAAAAATTCCTGCGTGAGCGGCCTGTTGACGGTAACGACGTACTCCTTTTCGTGCTTATATTCGGCGCGTAGGAGGCGGTTGACGATATCGCCGTCGGTAGTGAGCAGGAGCAGGCCTTCGCTGTCTTTATCGAGCCTGCCGATGGGGAACACGCGGCGCGGATGGTCCACAAAATCGACCACG
>JAFQGN010000187.1 GCA_017398245.1 Clostridia bacterium
GCTGCCGCCAGGGCGAACAGGGTGAGCGCGCCCCGGCGCAAAAGCTTCAGGGCGGCGCTGTCCGGCCTCGTATCGTTATCCGCTATGCGCCGCTTCGCAAAGTTCGCTATCATCATTACATTTACCCCGCAGCAATAGTATCTTTCCATATGTTTTACACGTATTGTACCGCAGCGCCGCGCCTGCGTAAAGAAAAACCTTCCGCCATTTAGGCGAAAGGTTTTTGCATATTGTTCCAGAGTCTGGCTCAAGCCGTACTATTCAAAATACTTGCGAAGCGGCCATCTGTCGTAAAATTCGAAGTGCTTTTCCAGCGCCTTCGTGCACAGGCCGATCAGCCAGCCGTTGACCAGCGCGCAGAACACGGTGCCCAGCTTGACGCCCTCAAAATGCCACAGCCCGAAAAACGCGAACGAGAGCACGACTGCCAGCGCGCAGCTGACGCAATCGTACACCGTTTTGACCTGCGGGATGGGCAGGCCAAGCTTGCGCGCTACCTCGCGCACGAACAGTTCGTACACCTCCGGCGCGATATACGTGCGGAAGAGCATCGCCACGCCCACCGAGCACAGGACCATTCCCGCCACATAATACGCGCCGCGCAGCAGCATACCGCCTGCGGGCAAGGGCGAGGCCAGCAGCAGCGCGCCGTCCAGCAAAAGGCCGTAGAGCACCGCCGTGACAAACGAAAACAGGAAGGAGGCGCGGAATTTGCCAAGGACGCACATCAGCACGATGAGCAGCACGGCCTGCAGCGTGTATTCCGCCATGCCGAAGCTGAAAAACGGCAGAAACGCCGAGACCTTCAGATGCAGGATATAGGCCGGCGCGACGACCATGGACATGCCGAAATCCGCCTTTTCCATCAGCGCGGTGCCGATGGCCAGAATGACCATACCAAGCGCGTAGGCCGCCTCGGCGGAAAACTTTTTCTTTTGCATAAGGAACCTTCTTTCGCGGGCGGCCGGGCTCGTGCGCCGGGATCGCCCAAAAATAAAGCCTTCGGCGTTTGGATACAGAAACGCCGAAAGCTTTGCATATGATACCATTCCGGCCGCGCCGTGTCAAGCGCGCCTTTGGGCCGCCGGAGTTCTCCGGGCAGATCTGCTTCTTTGCCGGCCGTTGGGTCTTTAAGGTTTAAGACGCCTCTGCTTCTGACGGGATTGCTTCTTAGCCGGTCGTTAGGTCTTTAAGGTCAGAGGAACAACTACTTTTGACGGGCGCGCTTCTTGAGGGGCCGTTGGATCTCTCCAGCCAGAGTTGCGCCCAGCACCAGAGCCGCGCCCAGTACGCCCGCCGCGCCAATGGGCTCGCGCAGCAAAAAAGCCGAGAGCAGCACTGCGAGGGCCGGGTCGATATAGCTCAGAAGGGCCGCCGTCTGCGAAGGCAGCGCGCCCAGCGCGCCGAAGTACAGCGCGTACGCCACGCCCGTGTGCACGACGCCCACCACGGCCACCATGCCAAGGGCGGGAACGCTCGGCATGGAAAGCGCGCTTCCTTCGGCCAGGAGGACGTACGGAAGCATCACCACAGCCGCGGCCGCAAGCTGGCAGACCGTCCTGTCCATCGGCTCGATACTACGGATCATGCGGTTGCACAGCATCACGCCCGCATACAGGCCCGCCGCGCCCAGCGCCAGCGCGATCCCCTTCCCCTGCGCGGCTGCGCCGCCATCCAACACGCCGGAGGCCAGCACGACGCCCAGCACCGAAAGCGCGGCGCACACGGTTTTTCTGCGCCCGAGGCGCTCGCCAAAGAGCAGGGGCGACACCAGCAGCACCAGCACCGGGCCCATTTCGTAGCAAAGGGTCGCCACGGCGACGGAGGTGAAATTGTACGCCTCAAACAGCAGTATCCAGTTGCCGCCGAGGCATGCGCCCGAGGCGAGCAGCCACCGGAAATTGCGCCGGACTGCGCTTTTATCCGCCTTCCGGCCGCGAAGGGCCATCAAAGCCAGCAGAAATACGGCGCCGATCACCGCGCGGGAGAGCGCGAGCGCCCCGCTGGGCAGATCGATAAAGCGACGGAACACACCGATGGTGCCGAAGATGGCCATCGCCGCGGCCGCGCTGAGTTTCGCCCTGTTTCCGTTCATCCGTCCGCCTCCTTTGTATGCCGGTGGATTCGCCCGAACGCCTGTGCCGGGATCATGTCGCTTTTCCGTTCAGCATCGCCCGCACGCGCCCGGCCAGCTCGCCGATCTGCACACGGGCAAAATCCGTCGTATCCACTGTGATCACCGGCCCGCCGATATCAAACGAATGCATTCCGCGCGCGCGGATCCCCCGCTCAAAAGCCTCAAACGGGATCGGCTGGACGACGCGCCCGGGCTCTGTTTCCGGGTAGCGATCGTTCACAACATGCCCGCGATGCCGCAGCGGGCTATTGTTACGCTCGGCATAGCGCGCATACAGCGTGCGCAGATCCGCCTCCAGCCGCACGGTGATCGTTTTGCAGGGGCAATCCTCCAGAAGGCGCAAAAGCCCCTCTTTGCTTGCATTTTCGAAATTGTTTTCCAGAATAACGCTTTGCCCGGCGCGCAGAGTCCGCCGCGCGGCATCGTACAGAATGCGCGTGGCCGCCTCTCCCAGCCGCACCTTTTCCTCGCGCGAGGAAAAGCCGAGTGCATCGAACAGGATCTCCTTGAGATCGTCCTTTGAGAACACGGGCAGGCCCAGTTCATCGCCCAGCACCCTGGCAACCGTGCTCTTTCCCGAAGCCGGCGCGCCCGTGACCAGAATGCAATACATCCGCCGCTTCTCCTTTCCCGTCCGTTCCAATTCCTGTTCTGCCCGCATCAGCGCCAGAAGAGGGGCACGTCTTTCCAGACGCCGCCTTCCTTGGCCGCATCATGGGCGATGAGGCCGGGAACGGACATATCCAGCGCGCGCACGATATCGATGGGCGGCTTGGTATCGTTTACGATGCTGGAGAGGAAATCGCGCACGAGGAAATATTCGCTGGTGCCGTGGCCGCCAAGGCGCGCTTCCTCCGGCGCGTTCTTGTCCACGGTGGAAATTTCGATCGGAACGCATTTTTCGTCCTCGCCCTCGATATAGCGAAGGCCCATGTTGTCGTACTTCGTGCGGCCGGTCTCGAGACAGCCCTTTGTGCCGTAGACCGAATAGGCGCACAGCGGCGTTTTGCGCGTGGCGACGGAGGAGCGCAGAACCTTGATGGTCGCGCCCTTTTTGGTTTGGAACAGGCCGACCTGCATATCGATAAAGCCGTCGCCCTCGTGCGGGAGGATCGTGGCCGTGTTGCCGCTGCCCGTGCAGCGCACGATATAATCGTCCGGCATCATCTGCAAAATGGGGCCGAGCGAATGGGAGCAATAATGCAGCGGCGCGCGGTGCACGCGCCATTTTTCCTCGCCGGTGACGGCGTCGATGACCAGATTGCGGATCTCGTGCACGTAATCGGCCTCGGCATAATAGATATCGCCGAGTCTGCCGGAATCGGCCATCTGCTTCCAGTCCAGCGCAAAGGCCATATAGCAGCAGTTTTCCGCCATCATATATTTGCGATCGCTGCGCATGACCGCGCGGTGGATACGCTCGCAGCCCTCCAGAGTGGAGGCGGCGGTGACTTCCGAAAGCACATGGCAGCCCGCCTCGATGGCCGAAACGACCTGATCGGCATGGAAGGGCATGGGCGTGCCCAGCACCACGATATCGCAGCCACTTTCGATGAAATCTTCGTATTTGGTGAACAGCGCGCCGTCGTCAAGGGCGTAATCGCGGCCGTGCTGCTCAAGCTTTTGCTCGTTCGTATCGCAAATGGCCGTTACCTCGGTCAGCGCGTTCTTTGCAAACAAATTTCCGTAGGCCGTGCCGCGGCCGATGCCCACAAGGCCGACTTTCAGCTTCGTCATTCTTCGCATCTCCTTCAGGCTTCGATCGGTTCGATCGGGAAATAGTAGTCCATCTGCCCGTAGCCCAGAACGCGCTGCGCGGCGGGCGGGGTGATCACATTGCCCAGCTGCGGGCGGGAGGCATCCATGGCAAAGCCGTTTTCCGCCAGAAACGTGCTGACTGCCTGCACAAGGGCCGGGTAGTCGGTATCCTGATCCTTATCAGTCGCCACGGCGTACAGACCGCCGGGAAAATCGTACATTTCCAGTTCCTCCGGCACGTCCATATCCGGCGTGAACAGGTGCAGCCAACGCAGCTGCGCGCCGTTCGTGCCGGGCTCTTCGGCCAGAAAATCGCTCGGCCAGACTCCCTTTTTCTGCCTGTCCATCCAGAGCATGAATACTTCCAGCCTTCCGTCGCCAAACATGCCCGGCTGCGAGGAGACCATTTTCTGGGCCGGGATTTCGATAATGCGTACATTTTGCATAGTTTGTTCCTCCGCATGGTTCTGCTTGTATTATACGTATATTTGCGCCTGCGGTAAACCCAAACATGCGCCCGCGCTGCGCGCAAAGAGCATGTCTCCTGCCGCCGGGGTTGAAAAATGCGCCCTCCGAGAAAAAGGAGAGCGCATTCTGTCATTCAAACGCCTTGGCCGTTTCGGCAAGGAACTTTGTGATCTCGATCTTCTGCGGGCAGACGCGCTCGCATTTTTTGCAGCCGATGCAGTCCGAAGCCTTGCCGCGCGTCTTCGCGGCGCTCTGGTACACCGGCTGGATCTTCCAGTCGTCCTTGGGGCTGCGGCGGTATTCGTTGTACATGGCGAAATACTGCGGGATGGCGATGTTCTTCGGGCAGCCGGCCTCGCAATAGCCGCAGGCCGTGCAGCCCACGGCGGTGTTCGCACGCACGGCCTGCGCAGCGGCGAGCAGCTTTGCCTCTTCCTGTGCGGAAAGGGGCTGCACGGGGCGCATGTTTTCGCGGATCTGGGCCATGGTGTTCATGCCGCTGAGCACGATGGATACCTGCTCCAGCCCCTGCGCAAAGCGCAGCGCAAGCGAAGAGGGGCTTTCGCCTTCGGGCAAAAGTTCCGCTGCGCCTTCGGGCAAATTTGCAAGCGTTCCGCCCTTGACCGGTTCCATGACGACGATGGTCTTTCCGTGCTTCGCGGCGGTTTCATACAGCTTTTTGGCCTGCAGAGAGGGGCTTTCCCAGTCCAGATAATTGATCTGCAGCTGCACGTATTCCATATCGGGCTGCTCGCTGAGGATGCGCTCGAGCACATCGGCGCTGTCGTGGAACGAGAAACCGATGGCGCGCGCCTTACCCTCCGCCTTTTGGGCGCGCACGAAATCAAACATGCCGAATTTGAGAGCGATCTCGTAGTTTTCATCGTTCAGGCCGTGCAGGAGCAGTACGTCGAAATAATCCACGCCGCAGCGCTGCAGCATTTCGGCGAACATGCGCGGTGCGTCCTGCGCCGTTTTCATCTTCCACGGGGCGATCTTGTTTGCAATGATAAAGCTTTCGCGCGGATAGCGCCTGACCACCGTCTCGCGCAGAGCCTTTTCGCTTTCGCCGTCGAGATAGGTGTACGCCGTATCAAAATACCGGCCGCCTGCGGCGATGAACTCGTCCGCCATCTGCGAAAGCAGCGGGTAGTCGATCGCGTCTGTGCC
>JAFQGN010000188.1 GCA_017398245.1 Clostridia bacterium
ATTCCCTCTGGCAGGGGTTTTAGGGGACAGAGTCCCCTATCGTACCCTAAGTACTCCTTAAGCGGGGCCCGGGGCAGAGCCCCTAACGTACTCTCCGTGCCCTCCATTCTACCACAAAAAACAGGGCCGTGCAAAACTGCACAGCCCTGCTGTATGAACGAAACTTAGACGATACCGCTGATGCGGACGATCTCCAGACCCTTGGCCTCCCAGGCGTCCAGAATCTGGTTGAAGCCCAGAGAATCGCTGGCCATGTGGCCGGCAACGATCAGGTTGCTCTTGTTGTGCTTGCGCAGGCCCTCGATAACTTCGGGGGTGGCATGCATGGTCACGAACGTGCCCACGCCGGCGTTGGAGCAGGCGATGTACTCGTCGATGGACGGAGCGCCCACGCCGTACATTTCCACATAGATCTTGCCGGCAAAGCTGTCCTTGGAGCCAACCCAGACTTCGGGCTTCTGGCCTTCCAGGCACTCGGCATATTCGCGGATCTTGAGCAGCTCGTCGATGACGTCGCCCACGGTGCAGCGCGGGTTTTCAGCAGAGAGCTTGTCCATGCGCTCCTGCGTGTAGCGCTCGGCCAGCATATCGGCCGGGGTGTGGAACGCCACGTCGGAGATGTCCAGCAGCTTGGCCGCATCGCGCATCATGGTGCGGTTGCGGGAATGCATGCCCTGCGTGCGCCTCTGGCGGCTGGCATATGCGAGCTTCTGCGCCTCGTTGATCGGCACGCCGCATTCCATCAGCTTCTTCATGTGGTCGCGGCCGAACAGATCGTGCTCGATGCCGGCGGGTCCGATGATGCCGGCCGGATGATGCTGCGCAACGCAGTCAAAGCCGCACTGCTTGGCGATCATCAGCATGGCGGTGTCCATGTCGATACCGGCCAGAACCTTCTTCACTTCCTTGCCGTTGTCGTACACAATGCCGCTGTCCTCGGGCATGAAATCCAGGCCGACCAGTTCCAGAACCGTCTGATACATTTCTTTTACAGTCATTTTCGTTGTCCTCCTTATTCATCCGCAGCGCAGTCCGCCTTCTGCGGACACACATCTGCACTCATGTTAGTTTTGTATTATATACCTTTCCGTAACAGAATGCAACCCCCGAACATGCGTTTTCTTGTGCAACTTCCGCCGGTATGATACAATACTTCAAAATATAAACCGCCGAGGTAAGCAAAAATGCTGGTTTCAAACATCAAAGAAGAAGACCTCTCGCCCGAGCTGATCGATAGGCTCCTGTTCTCCGGTATCGAGGACACAGGCGAAAGCGCCGACTGCATCCTCGTTCTGGGCAGCATGAAGGCCGCAAAATACCGTGTGCCCGTGGCCGTCGCCGCCTATCAGGCCTGCCGCGCGGACAAGATCATGCTCTGCGGCGGCGCCCTGCGGGAATTCCCGGGCAGCGCGTGTACCGAAGCCGAGCACATGCGCGAAGCAGTCCTCGCCGCCGGTGTGCCCGAAGAGGACCTCATCCTGGAGAACTCGTCGCGCAACACCATCGAAAACTTCCTCTTTGCTCTGGTCGAACTGCAGCGTACATTCCAGCTGAACAATCTCCGCAGAGTACTGCTCGTCACAGCGGCCTTTCACATGCGGCGCAGCCTGTCCATCGCGCGCTATCTGTTCCCGGCGCATATTGCCGTCCTTCCCTGTCCCGCAGACGACACCCACACCCGCCGCAGCAACTGGATGGACACGCCCGCGGGCATCGAGCGCACAAAGGCAGAGGCGATGAACATCGTCCGCTGCGTGCAAAACGGCGTGATCCCCGATTTTGATATCTGACAACGTAAGAATGTCGGCGAACTCGCTTCTGCGGTCCGCCGGCCCGCGTATCCGCTTCGCGGATCGCTATTCTTGTATACTTAAAAAGACAGGCCCTCGCTCGAGAGCCTGTCTTTCCTCATTCTTTTCGGACCCATTTGGACATGCCAGGCCCGCTGTGTTCATGCGGATGCGCGGCAAAGCCCATTTTCTGATAGAACCCTTCTTTTCCCTTCGCGCTGACCAGCTGCAGGTATCCCGCCCAGCCGGGCTCCAGCTGTCCGCGGATATATTCCTCGATATGATCATTCAGCGCTTTCCCAATGCCCCGGCCCTGCATCTGCGGCTCCACCACAAAATCCTTCAGAAAAAAGGCCATCGCCCCATCGCCCAGCAGCCGCGCCATAGCGACCACGCGTCCGTCCGCTTCCACAGAAAACGTCGCATAACTGTTTTCCAGCGCCTTTTCCGTCATATCGCGGGGCGGCTCTCCCCAACCGGCCGAAGCAAACAGGCGGATATAGTCATCCGCCTGCAGCCTGTTGTCCGATATTGTATATCCCATCCTCTTAACCTTCGTCTTTCCGTCCTCGATATTGCGGTAATCCTCAAAATTGGCCTTCAGCAGCGCCGGCGTGTTCAGGTTATACGGGCACTTGCTCATGCACTGGCCGCATTCGATGCAGTTTTCGATATTCTCCATCATCTTCTGGTTTTCCTCGCTCAGCCACTGCGCAGAGGGGCTGCGGCGGATGAGCTGGCTCATGCGCGCGGCGTTGTTGATCTGGATGCCCATCGGGCAGGGCATGCAGTATCCGCAGGAGCGGCAGAACGAGCCGATCAGCTCTTTGCGGTCCTTTTCGATCAGCGCCGTGATCTCCCCGTCCATCGCGGGCGGGTTGTCAAAATAGGAGATGAACTCGTCCAGCTCGCTCTCCCTCTGCACGCCCCAGATCGGCAGCACGTTGTCGAACTGGTCCATCCACGCGTACACGGCCCTGCTGTTGTTCAGCAGACCTCCGGAGAGACCTTTCATGGCGATAAAGCCCACATTATTCTCTTTGCACAGCTTCACCAGCTCGATATCCTTTTCCGTCGCCAGATAACAGAACGGGAACTGCAGCGTTTCGTACAGACCGCTCTTCACCGCCTCGGTCGCCACGTCCAGCCTGTGGTTCGTGATGCCGATATGCCTGATCTTGCCCTGCGCCTTGGCCTCCAGCATCGCCTCATACAGACCGGTGCCATCGCCGGGCTTGGGGCAGAAGGAGGGATTGTGGAACTGGTAAATATCAACGTGATCCGTCTTCAGGTTCTTCAGACTCGTCTCCAAATGCTCCCAGAACGTCTTCACGTCCTTTGCGCCGGTCTTGGTGGCAATGGTGATCTTGTCGCGCACGCCGCTCAGCGCCAGACCGATTTTTTCCTCGCTATCGCTGTATGCGCGCGCGGTATCAAAAAACGTGAACCCCGCCTCATAGGCTTTTTTCAGCAGCATTCCTGCATATTCATGGGTATCGCGCTGAATGGGCAGCGCGCCAAAGCCGTTTTTCGGCGATACGATGCCGGTTTTTCCCAGAACGACCTGAGACATTTTCATTTCCCCTTTCGTGATCCGTCTTTTCCCCATTATACCACCATTTTTTCTTCCTGCACAGCCCATTGACCCGCCCGCGCATCCGGTGTATCCTATATTTATCTTTATCATTACCATTGGAGGTCATCCCCATGGGTAAATATACAGGCTATATGATCGTCACCGATTACGACGGCTCCTTTGCAGAGGCCGGCGAGGTCTCCCCCGAAAACCGCGAGGCCGTGCGCCGCTTTCAGGCAGAAGGCGGCCTGTTCACCATCGCCTCGGGCCGTTCTCCCTCGTTTCTCCTCTCCAAGAAGGATTCCTTCGTTCCCAATGCGCCCGTCGTCTCCATGAACGGCACCTATATTTCCGATCCGCTCGACGTCGAACAGGCCGTGGCCGAATTCCCGCTCGCGCCGGAAGATCTCGAAATCATCTGCACCATTGCCGATCGCGCGCCCGTGCGCTCCGTCGTGCTGTTCGATGCAAATAAGGTCAATAATACATGGCAGGCCGGCTGCGGCATTCCCGTCCGCGAATTTTTCCGCAGCGCTCCGCCACCCTACTATAAGGGGATGTTCGTCGTCAACGCCGAGGATATGCCCGCCCTGCTCGCCGCAGCCGAGGAGATCTGCGCCGGAAGATACGAGCTCAACTGCTCCTGGTCCGAAGGCCTCGAACTGCACGCCAAAGGCACCGGCAAGGGCGAGTGCCTGTATGTCCTGCGCGAATGGGCCCGCAAACGGGGTATCGAGCCGCTCACCATCATCGGCGTGGGCGATTACGGCAACGACCTCTCCCTCATCCAGATGGCCGATATCGGCGTCGCCGTCGAAAACGCCGTCGATTCCCTCAAGGCTGCCGCCGACCGCGTCACCGTCAAAAATACCGACTACGCCATCGCCCGCATCATCTCCGAGCTCGGCTGATCCCTCCCCCGCATCCTCTCACTGAGGGGGCAAGCCCCCTCAGACTC
>JAFQGN010000020.1 GCA_017398245.1 Clostridia bacterium
GCTCAACGCGCTGACGGCGGCGGACAGCATGCTCGTGCCGATCCAGTGCGAATATTACGCGCTGGAGGGCGTCGGCCAGCTGATGAACACGCTGATGCTGGTGCGCAAGAGGCTCAACCCGGAGCTGAAGGTGGAGGGCGTGGTGCTGACGATGTACGATTCGCGCACGAACCTTTCCGAGCAGGTGGCCGACGAGGTGCGCAGGTATTTCAAGGATCATCTGTTCAAAACGGCGATCCCGCGCAACGTGCGCCTGAGCGAGGCGCCCAGCCATGGGCAGCCCATCCACCAGTACGATGCCAAATGCGCCGGCGCGCAGGCATATCTTGCGCTGGCAAAGGAACTGATCAAGGGGATTTGAACCGGTACGCATGCGGCGGAGAGAATGTGTATTTGCGATCAGCGTCGCTTTGATCCGTTATAATAAACCGGTACGATTGCGGCGGAGAGAACGCGTATTTGCAAGCAACGTCGCTTTGATCTGTTAAAATATACCGGTATGTTTGCGGCGGGAACGGACGCCCGCGCAGAAACGACAAAATATACGAACGAGGCCGGGGATCCCGGCGGAGGACAGCATGGCAAAGAAGGCAGGATTGGGGCGCGGTCTGAGCGCGCTCCTTGGCGAGACCGAGGATTTCGTCACCCCCGGAGACGAGGGCGCGGCGAACAAGGGCGAAGAGGCGGTTGTGCAGCTTTCGATCGACCAGATCGACCCGAACGAGAACCAGCCGCGCAAGCGCTTTAACCAGGAGGCGCTGGAGCAGCTGGCCGCGTCGATCAAGGCTGTGGGCGTTCTGCAGCCGATTCTTGTGCATAAAACCGGCAACCGCTACAGCATCATCGCGGGCGAACGCCGCTGGCGCGCAGCGCGCATGGCGGGGCTGGACGCGATCCCGGCGATCGTGCGCGATATGGAGATCACGATGCGCTACGAGGCCGCGCTGATCGAAAATTTGCAGCGCGATGATCTGAACCCTGTGGAAGAGGCGATGGGTGTGCGCGCGCTGATGGAACAGTGCGGCTACACGCAGGAGGCCGCGGCCGAGCGCATCGGCAAGAGCCGCCCGGCGGTGGCGAACCTTCTGCGGCTGCTCAACCTGCCCAAGGAGATCCTGGATATGCTGGAGGAGGGCAGGCTCAGCGCGGGCCATGCGAGGGCGCTCGTCACCGTGAACGATCGCCTTGCGCAGATCCGGCTGGCCAATCTCGCTGCGGCGCAGGGCTGGTCGGTCAGGCAGATGGAGCGCATCTGCGCCGATCAGAACGGACAGAAGGAGCCCCCCAAGCCGAAAAAGGAGCGCCCGGCGGAGTTTTCTCAGCTGGAAAACATGGCGCGCCGTGCGTTCGGCACGAAGGCCGAGATCGACGGAGACGAAAAGAAGGGCAGGCTGATTTTGCGCTATTACAGCCAGGAAGACCTGCAGCGCATATGGGATATGCTCGAATCCGTCGTGCCGGAAGACTGAATGGAGCGGCGGAATTGTACTTGCGCCGGGAATATTGGCCCACAGACGGGTTTGAGCCAAAGTATACCGGAAGACTGATTACCGAACAGAAATGAAATTTTGTTTTACCGAAGGAGGGACGCTGCATTGCGCCCGAAGAGGATCCTTGCAGGGCTGCTGATGCTGATTATGCTGCTGTGCGCCGCGCGGGCGGAGGCGACCGTGACGCCTTCCGAGCCGGTCGCGCTCGGTCCGGTACCGGGGCAGCATGCGATCATCATCAGCGGAGATCTTGCGCCCGGAAACAGCGGCGACGCCGTCGTTTCGCTGCAGAGGCAGCTGGCTGTGCTCGGCTATTGGTACGGAGAACCGACCGGCATATACGACGAGCCGACAAAGACCGCTGTACTGGAATTTGAGACGTATCTGAACGACCGCAACGAGAGGCGGGCCATGGCGGCTGTGCTTGCGGGCGAAGCGCCTGCGCCGCCGGAAATTTTCGCAGTGGACGGCGCGGCGGACGTGGCCGTGCTGGAAGAGTTGTTTGCGGTGCAGGACGGCTGCGTATGGCAGGAAATGCGCCTTGGCGACAGCGGGAGCGAGATTTTGCGCCTGCAGAACCGGCTGAGCACCCTCGGCTATCTTTCCGGTGTGCGCGACGGCGCTTTCGGCGGACAGACCCGCACGGCCGTGCGCGCGTTCCAGTTTGCCGCTGGGCTTACGGAGGACGGCATCGCCGATACCGAAACGCAGGAAATGCTCTTCTCATCCGTTGCTCCGCGCGCGAAATACCCCGCATGCTCCCCGGGCGACAAGGGAGATAACGTGGCGCGGATGCAAAGGCTGCTGATGCGGCTGGGCTTTATGGAAGGCACCGTTGCCGACGGTTCGTACGGCAAGGTGACCGAGACCGCCGTGCGCAACGCGCAGACGTATCTGCAGAAAAAGGGCGTGCTGCTGGGAGCGCATTCCGCGCAGGCGAAGGCGGAAGCCGCTCTGTTTGCCGGATACGGCCTGCCCATGGAGGACGAAGGAACGCCGGTGACCGAAAGGCCCGTTGTTTCTTCGCAGACCGAGGCGGAGCCGCTCGTGATCCCCGGCGAGGCGATCGCCTATAACGGCGAGGACCCGTATGATATCATCGTGAACGGCATCATGGATTCCATGCTCATGGAATACCTTTCCACGCAGGATACCGTCGCCATGCTCGGCACGCTCAAAAAGGATGACTGGAACGACAATGTCCTGCGCGTGCAGCGCAGGCTCTATTCGCTGGAATACCTGTACACCAAGGCGGACGGCATCTATGGCAAGAACACGGCGGAAGCCGTGAGCGAGTTCCAACGCCGAAACGGGCTGGAGCAGACCGGCAAATGCGACGAGCAGACCCTTGAGCTGATGTTTTCTGATAATTGCCGCAGGGGCATGCGGAAATATCAGATCGAGATCAACGTGAGCAAGCAGCAGGTGTATGTGTATACCTATGACGAACACGACGAATACACCGAAAAGGTGCGCACGATGACCTGCTCCACCGGCAGAAAGGACACACCCACGCCGCTGGGCACCTTCACGAACACCGGCCGCGGCGCAAGATGGCACTATTTCAAGAAGTTTGATACATGGGCACAGTATGCGTTCTATATCGACGGCGATATCATGTTCCACTCCGTTCTGTTCAATTCCGACGACGAGGACACGCTGATCCGCTCCTCGCTCAACAATTTGGGCAAGCGCGCCTCGCACGGGTGCGTGCGCCTGAAGGTGGAGGACGCGAAGTGGATCTGGAACAACTGCGAGGCGCACACGAAGGTGATCGTGTATTGAACGGTTCGCAATGATCTGAATGAAAAACACCCCGACTGGAGTACAGAGCTCCTGTCGGGGTGTTTTGCGAGGATAGGAATTGAGACCTAAATCCTTAATTGGTTTCTTTGGGAGGGCGCGGGGAGGGTCTTTTTTCAGTAAAACGAGTAGGATGAGGGCCCTTATTGAGGATTGCAAAGGGAATCATTCCCTTTGCCGGGGGTCTGGGGCAGAGCCCCGGCGTTCCCTTAGCTGCGGGGCGGAACGATCGAATCGTTTATGCATAGCGAAAGGCTGGCCTACGTTGGCGGCCAGTGGCTGCTGACAACAGCTGCCGCCGGTGAACCATTCGTAAGAACCGATACTCCTTAATGATTTCTTTTCGGAGGGGTGCGGGGGACCCTTTTCTTTCTCTAAAGAAAAGGGTCCCCCGCAAGAAGCCATATACGATTACTTGGTGGTGAGAGTGACGACGGCGTCCTCGCAGCCTTCGGCACAGAAGCGGACGGTGACGGTACCGGGTTCGTCGGCGGAACGGACGACCGCCATGACCTCGCCGTCGTAGGTGTCCCACGCGGTATCGTCATAGGAAGCGGTCGGCTGCGGATCGGCGCTGCCGAAGCCCTGCAGCACGCCCGCGCCCTCAACAGTCACGCTGACCTTCTTCTGGGCAAAGCGATTAGCGACGCCGTTTTCATCGGCAAGGCGCAAAGTGACGAACGCCAGATCCTGTCCGCCGGCGGCCAGTTCGCATTTGTCGGCAGAGGCGTTCAGGACGACTTTCTCGCCCGCGGTCTGCAGGGCGAAGCGGGAAGTCTCCGCGCCGGAGGCGTCATAGCCCACGGCGACGATCTCGCCGGGCTGATAGGTGACGGTGTAGGTGGCGGTGAAGCCGTTCTCGCGGCCAGCAGGCTTTTTGCCCTGAGACACGCCGTTGATGAACAGTTCGACCTCGGGATCGACGGAATAGATATCCACCTCGGTCTGCTTGCCTTCATAGCCCGGCCAGGTCCATGAGGCGATATTGTCCTTGAACATCCATGCGGTGTGGCTGGAGGTCTGGCCGTAACGGTTCATGCGGATCACGCCGATGTACGGGGCCTTGCGCAGGCCGTAGACGACCTCGCGCAGGTAGGAAATGGGCCTGCGGTTGCCGATGATATCGATATCGCCGATATAGGCGAGGCGGTCCGGATAGTGGGAGGAGAAATTGACGGTGCCGTCGTAATAGAAGATGCCGCAGCCGGCCTCGCCCAGATAATCGTAGCCTGTCCAGGTGAAATCGCCAAGGACATGGTGGTTGTCCTCCACGATGCGCCACAGGCGGACGATATCGCCGGGGAAGGTTTCGGAGCCGACGATGGGCTTGTTGGGATGCAGCTGTGCTTCCATGGCATGGCGGCCGGTGAGGTAGTTATA
>JAFQGN010000189.1 GCA_017398245.1 Clostridia bacterium
CCTTCTGTTTGGACATCATGCCGTAGGTTTCCAGAGTCATCTTATTGCCCTTGGTATCCTCCAGGCCGATATTGGCTAGCTTGACCTCGGGGTCGGCGATATCGAACAGGGCGCGCATATAGGCTGCGCCCATCAGGCCGAAATGCACCAGCCACTTGGACTGGCAATCGACATTCGCGCCGCTGTCGAGCAGGAGGAAGGGCTTTTCCGCGCCGGGATAGACGACGGCGAGCGCGGGGCGCTCGATGCCCTTGATGCGGCCGACGCGCAGCATGCCGCAGGCGAGCACAGCGCCGGTGGAGCCGGCGGAGACAAAGGCGTCTGCCCTGCCCTCGCGCACAGCGACGGCGGCCTTGACCATGCTGCTTTCGGTCTTTTTACGCACGGCGAGCATGGGCGCGTCGTGCATATCGATGACGTCGGGAGCGTCGATGATCTCCAGACGGTTTTTAATGCTTGCATCGGCGGAGGCGGTTTTCTGCCTGAGAAGGGCCTCGGGGCCATAGAGCTGGATGCTGATATCGCTGAACTCTTTGAGGGCGAGCAGCGCGCCTTCGCAGATGGCATCGGGCGCGTTATCGCCGCCCATGGCGTCCAGCGCGATACGAATATTTGCCAATGTTGTATCCTCCGTAATTCTCGGTCCGCTTATTCGCCGATCGGCTTTCCGTTGGCCAGCAGGTATTCCTCGGCCTCGGGGCACCACAGGCCGTTATTGGCGGCGCAGATTTCGTGCAGGCGAGCGAAGAGCGGATCGGTCTTGCCCTTTTCTTCGAAATCGTCGATGGCGGTCATGGGCATTTCGATATGGGTATAGCACAGCTTTTTGCCGCCGGGGATGCCGGGCAGGTTGATGGTGGTCTCGGCCACGCTGTCCAGACCGCCGATATGGGTGATCATACCGGCGGGGTTGATCTTGCCTGAGGCCATCATGTCCAGCGCCTCGATCATATCGGCCGTATTACCGCCGGAGGTGCCCACGATATGGGTGGCGGAATAGTGCACGTTATAGAAATTGAACATGGCGGAGAGGTTCGGATCGGTGGGGCCGGCGAAGAAATTCAGGCAGCCGTCGAAGGCGAGGATCTTGTCCGCCTGCTCGATGACGGCGGGGACGGGGGCATAGACGAAGACGTCGTCGTAGCCGGCGCCGCCGGAAATGGCCATGAGTTCGGCCACGGGATCGCCGGAGGAGGTGTTCTTATAGATGAGCTGCACGCCCATGCGCGCGGCTTCTTCTACGGTGTAAATGGTCGCGGCGCGTTCGAGGCGAACCTGATCGATATCGGTAACGACGAGGAGGCTGGGTCGGCGATCGCAATGGATGATGTAATCGATCGCGCCGAGGCCCATGGGGCCTGCGCAGGCCATGAGGGCCATCTTGCCGCCTTCGACGATGCCCATCTTATGCTCGTAGCAGCCGCGCTCGGTATGATACTGGGCGTGGAACGCGCCAATGATGCAGGAGAGCGGTTCGGCAAGGGAGCCGTGGAAGAAGCTCTTGCCGCCGAAATGCAGGAGGCAATCCTGATTCATGACGTCCTTATCCATGATGCAGTAGGTCATCGCGCCGCCGCAATAGGGATAGGCATAGCCGGGGGTGCCCATCTTACCGGGCAGGTTCAGCGCGGGCTGCATGCCGAAGTATTCGCCCTCTTTGAACTGGCCCTGCCACTTTTTGCCCACTTTGATGATCTCGCCGCAGAACTCGTGGCCGATGATGACGGGGTTCGTGGAAATATCGTCCGGCACGCGCTTGTGCTTTTCGCCCTGCGCAGCCGCTTTATAGCTGGACATGCAGATGCTGTCCGAAACATTCCTGACAAGGATCTCGTCGTCCTTGATCTCGGGGAGTTCGAAGGTCTCCATCCGCAGATCGTTCACGCCGTAAAGGCGCACAGCAGTCGTCTTCATTTCGGTTCGCTCCTTTCGATTTGCAAAAGAGCCGTCTGCACAAAAATGCAGACTGTTCCAACATGGTATTATAGCGAAAAATGCACCTGTTTATCAACCTTTGTCGGGCAATGATAGCGTTCTTTTTACACTTTGTGCTATTTGGGACGCATTTCTTTGCCAAAGAACGTTGCCTTTATCAACTTTCATGCGCATCGTCAAACGAGCGATACAGCTGCTCCATGAAGGCGCGCAGTTTTTCCACGCCCTGCGGGAAGGCCTGCAGAAGTTCTTCCGCGGCTTTGCGGGCGAATGCGGCAGCCTGCGGGGTGATTTCGCCGTTTTGCAGGGCTTCTTCGAGTTCGTCCTCGTCCAGAAGATAGGCCCTGCCATCGGCCGTGATGACGATATCGAGCCAGCAGTCGTCAAACCAGGCGCGGCCGTCGGCATCGCAGCCCATACCGGAGACGATATCGAAATAAAACTGCGTCCAGCGGCCGTGCTCGTCCTTCATGGCGGTGAGCGCCCAGGGAAAATCCGGCCGCATCCAGCCAAGCCACGTCCAGCCGTCATCGGCAATGAGGCACTTTTGGCCGGGCTCGAGCTCGCCGTA
>JAFQGN010000190.1 GCA_017398245.1 Clostridia bacterium
ACGGGATTCCAAAGGGATGAAATCCCTTTGGTGAGGGTTTCAGGGGCGAGTAGCCCCTGACGTTACTTCGCGCTCAGCGGTACTGCGCGCAGAAGTGGATCAGATCCTTGTTGATATCGTGGTTTTCAAACGCGTGCCAAGCGACGACGCGCGCGGTTTCCGGGACGACGAGCAGCATCTGGTTGTACATGCCGCCCTTTCCGTAGGCTTCGCCGACGCCTACAGGCCGCAGCTCGTAACCGCGCTGCAGGACCATGCGCACCCATTCCTCTGAAAGGATGCGCTCGCCGTTCCAGAGACCGCCGCAGCGGTACAATTCGCCGAGCTTGGCCATGTCCGCCGAGGTGATATACAGGCCCGTTGCGCCCATGGCGTGGCCCTGCGGGCAGGCGCTCCAGGCGGCTTCGGTGAATTCCATCGGCCAGAACAGCTTTTCCCACAGGTAATCGTTCAGCCGGCGGCCGGAGACACGCTCGGCAACGCGGCCGAGCAGATAGTACGCGGCATCGGTATAGACGCGCTGTTCGCCGGGAGGGCACAGCAGCGGGTGCGCAAAGAGACAGGCGAGCAGATCGCGCCCGAATTCCTTCATATCCACGCAGTCGATATCCAGATAGCCGCCGGGCAGGCCGAGGCAGTGTCGCAAGGCCATATCGACAGTGGTCGTGTGCCAGCGCTCGTCTGCAGGGACATACTCCGGGAAAAAGGCGGTGATCCAGTCGTCCGGCGTGAGCTTTCCTTCATCGAAAAGAAGGCCGATGGCCGTGACGACGAAGGCCTTGGAGACCGAGTAGGAATCCTGACAGCGGTTGGTGTTTGCCAGCTGAACGGCTTCTGCCGCGCCGCCGCAGATCTCGGCTGCGGAGAACACATTGTAGCCCTTTTCGCGGATATAGCGTGTGAAATCGTCCAAAAACCTGCTCATGGAAAGTTTCCCCTCCCCTATGTGACTGCTTTGTATTGTGCGGCGTATGCGCCGGGTTCATCGAAAAATGCAAAAAAGTATGAGCGGTACGCGGCTGTTAGCGGGCCGGGCTGCGGGGTTCTGAAACGCGGGTAAAAGCGCGATCGCGGCGCGGATGTAAACGAGCCGGGCTGCGGGGGGACGTAAACGCGGTCAAAAGCGTGATCGCATACGGTTATCGAAAACGTACAGGGAAAAGCCGAATCGCAACGCGTAAGTTGCAACAAAGTTGCAATGCGAGCATTGAAAAGATGGCGGGCAAAAAGCAAAAAACCTTGAAACACAATGTTTTCAAGGTTTTTTGTGGCGTGCCTGAAGGGATTCGAACCCCTGACCTTTTGGTTCGTAGCCAAACACTCTATCCGGCTGAGCTACAGGCACACATTCTGTTTTGCGTTCCATGCGTTGTTCGCTCGGAACAGTTATAGATTATATACACTTTGTCCCATTTTGTCAACACCTTTCGCTCATTTTCCTTCGTTACGTTTTTGTTGAAGAAACGGCTCGGGGACGTAAAGGCGTGAGAAAGGCAGACGGGGCGGCTTTGGATGGGTATACGGTTCACGGAACAAAGAGGATTCATGAAAGGAGCTGCGGCGTTCTTAAAAGGAATGCTTCCCCTGCGAAGGACGCCGCTGCCGATTGGCGAAGAAGGGCGCAGAGCGCGCAAGAGCTGACGCCCCGGCGCGCTCCGGTTCCCTTAAATGGGGAGCAGAGTTTGCGCTTACATTCTTTCTTTGGCGAGCCACTTCGCGCCGCCCTCGTCGGCGGCGTCACGCGCAAGCAGGCAGGCCCGCGCCGTGACGAACGCCTCGCGCGCCTGCTCTTTGGCGCATTCGGTGCCGATCGCGTCCGCGAAATAGAGGAAGGGGTTCTTGTCCTCTTCCGGCTCGAGCGCGGTGCGGCCGTTTTCGTTTTCCAGATAGGCGCGGCCGTCGATCACCTCGATCATGCCGCGCGTGCCGGTGATGCGGATGCGGTCGTCGTCGTGCCGGGGCGCGCCGGTGGGACGATAAAAATCGGCATTGATGGTGGCGAGCACGCCTTCGGGATAGCGCAGCAGCATGCAGCCGGTGGATTCCATCGCGCCGAAGCCGCCGTTTTCATGGGTGTCCGTCTGCGCGCTGACCCAGACCGGCTCCGTGCCCAGCACATAGGAGAACCAGCTGACGGGGTGGATGGCGATCCACGCAAGCATGCCGCCGTAGCTTTTGATTTTATAATATACCTCGCCGCGCACGCCCATTTTGTAGCTTTTCTGCCCGTGCAGCAGGCGCACCTTGCCGATGAGGCCGGCATCGATCGCCTTTTTCGCAGTGCGCAGCCAGGTGGTGTGGCGGCCGTCGTACATCGCGCCGAGATCGGCAGGGCTGGAAAGGTAGACTTCCTTGAGTGCATCGAGCGTGTGCAGATCGGTAGCCAGCGGCTTTTCGCTGTAGACATGGATGCCCCTCTTCAGGCATTCCATGGCGATGGCGGCGCTGTCGCAATACCACGGGTTGATGGCGGCGATATCGATCTGCTCGGCGTCCAGAAGCTGCGTCCACCAGCCGTATTCTTTGGGCTGAAAGCCCTTGTGCACGCAGCGCTGCACAAGGCCGGAGATATCCTCTCCGAACGTGCCGGGCGCAACGGCGGCGATCTCTATATCGTTTCGCAGCGCGGCTCCCTCCAGAACATAGGGGTAATGTCCGCTTGCGCCGATGATGGCAATGCGCATATGGATCCCTCCTTTATCGTTCTTCCCTATTGTACCGCCATCGGCCGCAAAAGAAAAGAGCGAACCGGGCCTTCTCCCCTTGAAAAACACGCGAAAAACTGGTATGCTAAGAAAGGTATCATATGTTCCGGGGCCTGAAGACGGGCTCCGCCCGGCGGGTCGGATTGTGTGCGCGCCGGAAGGTCTGACTACGAAAACGGGCAAACGCCCGAAGGGAGGATCTCCATCATGATTCGCGTAACGATGTATAACGAGTTCTATCACGAACAGCACAAGGAAAACGTAAAGGCTATCTATCCCAACGGCATGCACTCCGCCATCAAGGAATATCTCGACGCCGAGGGTTCCTTCGAACCGATGCAGGTGGCCACTCTGGAAATGCCCGAGCACGGCCTGACGCAGGAAGTTCTGGACAACACCGACGTTCTGCTGTGGTGGGGCCATGTGAAGCACGAAGCCGTTTCGGACGAAGTGGTGGAGCGCGTTGTGCAGCGCATCAAGGACGGCATGGGCTTTATCGCCCTGCATTCCGCGCATGCTTCCAAGGTGTTCCGCAAGCTGATGGGCACCGACAGCCATCTGCTGCGCTGGCGCGAGAGCGCCGACCTGGCCCGTATGTGGGTGGTGGATTATGCGCATCCCATCGTGAACGGCATCGGCGATTATTTCGAGCTCGAAGGCGAAGAGACCTACGGCGAGCACTTTGACATCCCGCAGCCCGACGACCTGATTTTCATCACCTGGTTCTCCGGCGGCGAAGTGTTCCGCTCCGGCTGCACCTATCACCGCGGTCAGGGCCGCATCTTCTACTTCCAGCCCGGCCACGAGACCTTCCCCTCCTATTACAACGAGAACGTGCGCAAGGTCATCGCCAACGCCATCAAGTGGGCCTACAACCCGGGCGCGCGTCCCATCGGCACCGGCCACTTCAAGGTAAAGCCGAATGTGGAATCTCAGTACAAGGACGCTCTGCAGGAAAACTTCACCAAGTAAGTTCTTCACCGCCCCGCCGTGCAATGCGGCGGGGTTTTTTTGTGCAAAAATGCGCCCTTAATATAGAAATGACAGCCATACGCACCTTCCGGCCTTGCCTATGTTTCGCCAATATGATAAAATAATATGGATGTAATGGGCCCATGCCCGGAGGTGTTTTGATCTATATGAAGAAAAACAATTGCCCCCGGCTGCTCAGCGGCGCGCTGAGCCTGCTGCTGGACATATTGCTGTTTGTGCTTTCGTTCGGCCTTGCGATCATGATCCGCTTTGAGGGCGGCATGAACGTTTACCAGAAGGCCGCAGCCGTGCACGGTCTGCCCTTTGTTGCGGCGATCTATGCCGCGTGCTTTTTCGCGGGCGGGGTGTACCGCATGCTCTGGCGCTATGCCGGCGTGCATGAACTGGTGCGTCTGGCCGCGGTATGCGCCATGGGCGGCTCGATGAGCATTGCGCTCAATTCGCTGCTGGATATGGGCATGTCCCGCAACGTGCTGGTGATCACTGCGGTGTTCGTTCTGGCTCTTTGCGGCGGATACAGGCTGCTGTGGCACGCGATCTTCCGCCGCCGCACGCAAAAGGGCAAGGTCATGGCCGATTCCCGCCGCGTGCTCATTCTGGGCGCGGGCGCGGCGGGCGCATATGCGCTGTCGGTATGCTCTTCCTCTCCCTCCCGCTTCGGCGTGCCCGTTGCGTTTCTGGACGACGACCCCGGCAAGCTGCGCATGCGCGTGCACGGCGTGCCGGTGCTGGGCCGCATTGAGGAAGTGGGCCGCATCGCCGAAGAAAAGAAGATCGATTCCATCATCGTAGCCATGCCCACGCTCAAGGGCGAGGCGATGCGCAAGGTGGTGGAAATGGCAAGCGCTACCAAAAAGAGCGTGTACATGTTCTCCAGCCCGGAGGCGATCGACGGCAAGCAGAAGGCCGGGGCGATCCGCGAGCTGGATGTTTCCGATTTCCTTTCGCGCGAGGAAGTGACGCTGGACGACGCCGGCATCCGTTCCTATATTCAGGGCAAAACGGTTCTGGTCACCGGCGGAGGCGGCTCCATCGGCAGCGAGATCTGCAGGCAGCTGGTGCGGTTCGACCCGGCGAAGCTGCTGATCTTCGACATTTACGAAAACACCGCCTACGAGCTTTTGTACGACCTGAGGCTGACCTACGGCGAAAAGCTGTGCCCGGTCGAGATCCTCGTGGGCTCCATCCGCGATAAGAACCGCCTGGACGAAGTGTTCGAAACGCACAGGCCGCAGGTCGTGTTCCACGCGGCGGCGCACAAGCACGTGCCGCTGATGGAAGTCAGCCCGGCGGAAGCGGTGAAGAACAATGTGTTTGGCACGTATAACGTGCTTTCCTGCGCGGCGGAACACAAAGTGGAGCGCTATGTGCAGCTTTCCACCGACAAAGCCGTGAACCCCACGAACGTGATGGGCGCGACCAAGCGCATCACCGAAATGCTGGTGCAGATGTTTGCGCGCAGCACGGGCATGAAGTGCATGGCCGTGCGCTTTGGCAATGTGCTCGGCTCGCACGGAAGCGTGATCCCGCTGTGGGAGCAGCAGATCCGCAAGGGCGGCCCCGTGACCGTGGTCGACCCGCAGATCACCCGCTATTTCATGACCATTCCCGAGGCAGCGCAGCTGGTGCTGCAGGCCGGCGCGCTCGCGTATCCGGGCGCCATCTATGTGCTGGACATGGGCACCCCCTGCCGCATGATGGACGTGGCCGAAAAGCTGATCCGCTTCTACGGCTACGAGCCGAATGTGGACATGCCGATCAGGATCACGGGCCTGCGTCCCGGCGAAAAGATGTACGAAGAGCTGATGATGGGCGACGAACGCGACAAGATGACGCGCACGGCCCACAACAAAATCTTCGTCGCGCCGCCCATCTCTATGGACGATACGCGCTTCCGCACGCAGCTGGAGAGGCTTTCCGCGGCCTCTGCGCACAACGATGAGCAGGTCGTGCTCTCGCTGGAGGAGATCGTGCCCACCTATTCCCCGAACAGGAAAAAAGCGGCGATATAATTGCGGCTCACAGGGGCGGCTCTTGCGGTCGCCAGTAATTATTGCTGTGGGCTGCTGTTTGGCTGTCTTCTGTAAGGGCGACGCCGGCTGTCACCCGTGAGCATGATTTTGAGCCGCTGTTTGGCTTCCCGCGATTATAGCCGCCTGTGCATATCGCAGCGGTTTGACTTGAATTTTTCACCGAAAGAAAGGTTTCGAATGAAGAAAGTACTTTTCCTCGCCAACCATTATCTTACGCTGTATTCCTTCCGGCGCGAGCTGATCGAAAAGCTGTGCCGTGAGGGCTGCGAGGTCGTGCTTTCCATTCCGGCCGATCCGGAAAACGAGTATTTCCGCAAACTCGGCTGCCGTATTGTAGAAACGGAAGTGGCAAGGCGCAGCCTGAACCCGGTGAAGGATATCCGGCTGACGCTGGAGTACATCCGACTTTTGCGCAGGGAAAAGCCGGACGTCATTTTCTCCTACACGATCAAGCCCAATGCGTACGGATCCATCGCCTCGCGCATTACGGGCGACAGGCAGATCTGCAATATCACCGGCACGGGCGAAACGCTGCGCCACAGCGCGTTTGTGCGAAACGTGGTGCACGCGCTGTACAAGGTGTCCATCCGCCACTGTGAGAAGGTGTTTTTCCAGAATACTTCCGACCGCGCGTATTTCATTGAGCACGGGCTTGTGCGGGAAGAGCGCACGCAGATGCTGCCCGGTTCCGGCGTGAATCTGGCCAATTTCACCCCCGCGCCGATGCCGGACGACGGCGAGACCCGCTTTATCTACATCGGCCGCGTGATGGGGCTGAAGGGCATCGATCAGTTCATACAGGCGGCGCGCATCGTGCGCGAACAGAGGCCGGACGCGAAGTTTTTCATCGCCGGTTTTGCCGAAGAGGGACGCTACAAGGAGCTGGTGGAAAAGAGCCACGCCGAAGGGCTGATCGAATACCTCGGATTCCGCAAGGATATCGGCGAGTGGATCAAAAAATGCCATTGCACCATCCTGCCCTCGCACGGCGGCGAAGGCGTGCCTAACGTGCTGCTGGAAAGCGCGGCGACCGGGCGCGCGTGTATTGCATCGCGCATACCGGGCTCGATCGACGTGGTGGACGAGGGCAAAACAGGTTACCTGTTCACCGCTGGGAACGCCGAGGAGCTGGCCGATCGCATTTTCCGGTTTATGAGCCTTTCCTGCGAACAGAAGGCGCAGATGGGCCTTGCGGGCCGCGAAAAAGTGGAACGCTGCTTCAACCGCGATATCGTGATCCGGGCATATATGGACGAGTTGGACAAAATCAAATAACCGATGATATGAAAGCCGCGCTTTGCACAGTGCGGCTTTTTTGCGGCAAAAAGCCTTTTTTGTATATATTACGCCCGTTTCGGTCAGTTCGACGCAGAAAACAGCATTGACATATCTCCGCCGAAAAGGTATACTATTCATCGGAAATTATGCTGTTTCAGCATCTTCTTTGAAAGGGGATATTTATGATGGCTGAAAAGAAAACCCGCAAGCCGCGCACGGTGGATCCGGATCAGAGGCTTGCACTGGTAGACGTGCAGATCGAGCGCTTCTCCCGTCTGTGCGCTGAGCGCGAAGAACTGCTCAAAAAGACCGAGGCTCTGGCCGCCGAGCGCCGTGAAGCTCTGGAAAAGACTGCGGAAAAGCTGAAAACCCTGCAGGAAAAGCGCGCGCGCATCGTTTCGCTGAAGGAACGCCGTGAAGCGAAGGCCGCCGGAATCAAAAAGCCCACCCTCAAGCAGGCGGAGCTGGCCGAGCTGGCTACCATCAAGCAGCTGATGGCCGAAAAGGGCCTGACGATCGACGATATCAAAAACATCATCGAAAAGTAAACCCGGCTGCCGCAAGAGGCATATTTTCGCACGCATATAAACAGAACGCCCCAACAGCATCATTCCTGCGCAGGCGTTCTGTTTTTTATTCTTTACGACCCGTTTTGCCATGCAGGAGGAAAGA
>JAFQGN010000191.1 GCA_017398245.1 Clostridia bacterium
AGGAAGACATACCCTGCACATACCATTCGTCCGTGTACAGGCCTTCCGGCTCCAGAAAGATCGGGTGCCGCTCTTTGGCGGCAAAGCGCATCACCTTGTCTTCGATAGACGGACAGTACCGCGCTCCTGTTCCGTTGATCCCGCCGGAATACATCGGCGAGCGGTGCAGGTTTTCCTTGATGATCCTGTGCGTTTCCTCGTTCGTGTATGTGAGATAACACACCGATCTGTTCGTCATACCCTGTCCGTCCTGCGGCGACATAAACGAAAACGGCGTGATCGGATCGTCCCCGTACTGCGGGGTCATTTTGCTAAAATCGATCGTGTTGCCGTCCACGCGCGCGGGCGTGCCGGTCTTGAACCGGCGCAGCTCGAACCCGAGATCTCGCAGCGAATCGGCCAGCGGGTTTGCGTTCAGCAGACCCTGCGGCCCGCCGTACCAGCTGCATTCGCCGATGATGATCCGGCTCTTCAGATACACACCGCAGCAGAGTATCGCCGCCCGGCATTCGATCCTGTCGCCCGTCGTGGTCTCCACCGCCGTCACGCGCCCGTTTTCCACCACAATGCGCGAAGCCTCCGCCTGCCTCAACGTCAGCCTCTCCTGCCGGTCGATCGCCCTGCGCATGCGCAGCCGGTATGCCAGCTTGTCGGCTTGCGCGCGCAGCGAGTGCACCGCCGGCCCCTTTCCGGTGTTGAGCATGCGGTTTTGTATGAAGGTTTCGTCGATCGCCAGGCCCATTTCGCCGCCCAGCGCGTCCAATTCGCGCACAAGGTGACCCTTCGCCGTGCCGCCGATCGCCGGATTACAGGGCATCAGCGCCACTGCGTCCAAATTCAGCGCCAGCAGCAGCGTCTCCTGCCCCATGCGCGCGCAGGCCAAAGCCGCTTCGCAGCCCGCGTGCCCCGCGCCAATGATCACTACATCGTAAGCCATATATACCTCATTTTTAGGGGGATGGCGGTAACCCTTTTCATTTGAAAAAACGGCGCCGCGGCTGATTTGCAAAATCAACCGTCGGCGGTCGGCTAAAGCCGACCTGCGATACCTTGGGGTTCGCAACCTTAAGCCTCTCCCCGCGCCCCTCTCAAGGAAACCATAAGGGTCGCTTTTTTCGTATTCTATCCATAGTTGTCCGCCCCTTGAAAGGAACGGCACATTTCATCCAAATCTATCCCCAATACGGGATTCTCAAGGGAAGATTTCCCTTGAGCAGGGGGTTCGGGGGACAGAGTCCCCTGACGTTACCCTGTACAGCCCATCGATTGAAATTTAAGGTTCGTATTTCACCCCGTATTGAGGATTGCAAAGGGAATCATTCCCTTTGCCGAGGGGACTGGGGGCGAGCAGCCCCCAGCGTAACTCCCTCCGTAGCCTTTGCCTCCGGAGGCTGGCCCGAACGGAACGTTTTACCGGCCAATACTGTCGTTTCATTTATAAATATCCCCAATACGGGATTCCAAAGGGACAATGTCCCTTTGGCAGGGTCTTAGGGGCAGCGCCCCTAACGTACCCCTACTTTATGCAGCTCCTCGTGCCCCACACGCGCGGCCGGGAACATCGCAGCGTTCGCCGCGCCCGCAGCGCAGGCCATGGCCAGCGCGCCCATATCGCTGTACCCGGAAAGCAGCGCCCAGCAGAGCCCGGCCACAAAACTGTCCCCGCTGCCCACGGCGTTCACCACTTGTATCTTCGGCGCAGGGCAGAACAGCGTCTCACCTTCCTTCGCCCAAAGCGCGCCTCGCTCTCCCAGCGAAACCACTACCGAGCGCAGCCCACGCTCAAAATTGCGCGCCAAAAGCTCCTCGGCGGCGATGTCCTCCCCATATTCGGGAATTTCCCGCCCGATCAGCTGTCGCAGCTCCGCCTGGTTCGGCTTGATCATACCCGGCCCGGCGGCAAATCTGGCTTCCAAAGCCGGCCCGTTGGAATCCAGCAGCGTTTCCACGCCCGCTTCCTTCGCCATGCCTATTGCCTCGCCCGCAAACGCGCTCAGCCTCGGCCCCGGCGCGCTGCCCGAAACGATCAGCAGCTTCGCTCCGGCCAGATTTTCCTGCAGAACGCGCCGGAGTTCATCGATCTCGCCACCCGAAGCGTCCGTGCCCTTCGCGTAGACAACGCGCTGGCTGTTGTCCGCCTCGTTCCAATAGGTGTCGATCCGCCGCACGTCGAACCCCACCGGGCTCTCGATCAGCGGCACGCCCTCTTCAGCGGCCAGCGCGCGGAACCGGACCGAATTTTCGCCCGCGCCCACCGGTGCGATCGCCGCGCAGTCTATGCCCAAATTGTGCAAAACCCGCGCCACGTTTATCCCCTTGCCCCCGGTCTGCTCGGTGTAGTCGCTCTCCCGGCCGACAGGGATCGTCCTGTCCACACAGGGGTTCAGCGTTAGCGTGATGATCTCCGGCATACATGGCCTCCTTGGGTACATATACTTATATTATACGGCTTTTTCCCGCCTTTGTACGCTTTTTTACAGCGATTTATCAGCCAAATCATACATTACATTTATATTAAGATATTAACGGTACGATTTCGCTCTGTGAAAGGTTGTGATATACTGAACATGCAATGCTGCAGGCTGTAACAGGCCTGAAACGATCGACATGCAGAAAGGGGACAGGACATGAACAAGAAACTCGTACCCATCCTTCTCGCCGTGGCTCTCGTTGCCGCGATCGTATGCGCAATCGTCATTAGTTCGCAGCTGAATTCCAAAATTACGTTTATCACGACGCAGCTTACCGCTGCGCAGGATAAAGCGGCCGACCTTGAAGCCCAGGTGGCGGAACTGACCGCCGCCGCCGCCGATAAGGATGCGAAGATCGCCGAGCTGGAGGCCGCCGTGGCCGAAAAGGACGGCAAGATCGCCGAACTGGAAGCCGCCGTGGCCGAAAAGGACGGCAAGATCGCCGAACTGGAAGCCGCCGTGGCCGAAAAGGACGGCAAGATCGCCGAACTGGAAGCTGCTGCCGCTGAAAACGACAGCAAAATAGCCGATATGGCTGCTATCGTGGCTGAACTGCAGGGCACGGTAGACGTCTCCGTCGCCAAGGAAGAGTATGATAAGGTCGTCGCCGAGGCCGAACAGGCTGCTGCGGAGATCGAAAAGGCCGTTGCCGACGCCGAAAAGGCCAAGAATGGCTATGAACTGCAGAAGGCCTATGTCGCCAACCTCGAGGCCAAGGTCGCCGCGCTGAGCGTCGCGCAGAGGGACGCCTCCTCCAAGGCGGAATCTCTGGTTGCCACCGCTGCCGGCATGGTCGCCAAGGATGAGTATGACAAGGCCGTCGCCGAGGCCGAAAAGGCCGCTGCCGAGATCGAAAAGGCCGCTGCCGATGCCGAAAAGGCCAAGAAGGGCTACGAGATGCAGAAGGCCTATGTCGCCAATCTGGAGGCCAAGGCTGCCGCGCAGAGCGTGACCATGCGCGATGCCCAGTCTGCCCAGGCCGCTGCCGAAGCCAAGCTGGCCGAGGCGAACGAGGCCATTGCCGAACTTGAGGCCGAAGTGGAAGAGCTTCAGGATAAGGTCGAAAAGCTGGAAAAGGCCGCCGAATAAGCGAATATCGTCTTTCTCAAGCCCTGCCGTGCATCCGTGCGGCGGGGCGTTTTTTTATACGGGCGCTTGCTGCGGGTTTCGCCAACGGTGACGGAAAGCGGGTTCTGTGGTATAATTTGGAGAGGACCCGGTCAAACGGCCCGGAAGCGCGCGCTTTGCAGGAAACGGGGTAAAACGGGCGCGGAGCAGCAGCAGCCTCTCCTGCGGTGCAGAACGGCAGGGCATGCGGAACTTGACCGAGCAAGGGCCGAATGCCGTTTGTTTGCCCAATCGGGGCAAAATGGGCGAATTTTTTCGCCGGAAACCGGGAGGGCGCGTGCGCTAAAGGGCGCTTAAATGGCTGAAAATGGCCGGAAAATGCACGTTTTTGCATCGTAAAAAACGCAGCTTTTGGCCTGAAACGGGACATAA